>JASFGM010000046.1:0-10088 GCA_050123755.1 Desulfobacterales bacterium | reverse complement strand
TTTTTATATAAAATTAAGCACTAATTTTATTGGCGGAAGGGGTGAGATTCGAACTCACGGAGAGCCTGATGACCCTCAACGGCTTTCGAGGCCGCCGCCTTAAACCGCTCGGCCACCCTTCCGGCAACCGGATTAGAAGTGGTTTTGGGTAGTACTCAATAACCCCTTTGAAACCCACTGTCAATCATCTTCTGGCCCGAACATTTTCTGTATCTCGGTGGAGTACTGCCCGTCTGCATCATAGATGATCAGCGGAGGGCCGATCTTTGTACCGGGCCGTGCGCCTTTTATCCCAACAACCAAAATGAGTTTGGCGGCTGCATCTATCTGGGAATGAATTGCCCGTATAAACTTCGGCTCAATTCCATCCAAACGCATTTGAGAAAGCAGCTCGGCACTGCGCTCCGCAGTGTAAACAGTCACAAATCTCCCGGCGGTCCGCAGCATGCATCGGACCGCCCGGAGCACATCGATCAGGCTCACCTTTATTTCATGCCGGGCCACCGCCCTTTGCGGGTCCGGATTTAGTCTTCCGGAATTCGGTTGCCGGTAAGGTGGATTGCAAACAATCACGTCTGCCGGTCCACCGATCATACGGGGCTTGAGGTCCCGCATATCCCGGCAAAGCACTGTTATACGGTTCTGCATATGGTTCGCGCCGACATTCGAAACCGCCAGATCGGCTAATTCGTCTTGTATTTCAATGCCATAGACGCGGATGTCGGGATTACGGTATGCCAATATTAATGGTATGATGCCGCAGCCGGTCCCTAAATCAAGCACCCTTTCGCCGGCATGCGTGTCGGTATGATGCGCCAGCACGATGGCGTCGATAGAAAAACGGTAGCCTGAAGCATTCTGGGTGATGTGCAGCTTTCCGTTAAAAAAAGTATCTGTGGTTAGTGAATGCATAATGGTCCAATTGTTAGCCCTGGCTGCTGGCCACTGGTCTCTGGTTTCTGGTCACTCACCGGCAACTTGCTTCTGGCAACTGGCAAAGCGGATTCGTGCGATATTCAGAAAAAGCCAGTGACCAGCCGCAGGGAGCCAGCGGCCAGCAGCAAGAAGCCAGAGGCCAACTTATTACCTTAACGGCCCGATCTTAAATTTTATTTCTTGTATCAGCGGTTTCCCCAGCGCAGCGTTTATTTTAGCCATCAGATCGTTTTTCAGAAATTGAAGCTGATGAATCCAGGTCGAACTGATGACATGCACAATGAGAAGTTGACCCTTAAAGGCTGCCGGTCGAGCGTTCTGGGCGATGGTTGCGCCCACAGCCTCGTCCCACAGGCGCCAAATCTCGGTGAGCTCAAAATCGGGTTTCGAGCGGTAATTTCTTAAAACGCCAGCGATGACGTTTCCAATATGGACAAAACCGGGTTGTTTATCGTCTCTTTTCATAAATGTGTACTATATCAAAATTTTTCCTTTTCTTGAACCGCAAACCGCAAGGCAGCTTTGCGCTACGAACAAGCTCCCCGCAGGCCGATTGCCCACATGCCAAATTCGGCCGTTTTTCTGCATTCAGATCATTTATCCAACGCCAAATAACACAAAATTTGGCTCAAGTTATCTCTCATAATTTGCTTTTTCCTTGACTTGGCGAGTCGGGTAACTTATTTTACAGGGAACCTCAAATAATTTCTTAATATTTATGTGAAAAGGAAACAAAATGAGTTGGGATTGGGAAAAGCTAAAACAGCAACAACAAGGCAGAGGCGGCGTTCCACCGCAGATGGATGAGTTTGTTGAAAAAATCAAACGGGTTAAATTCCCGGGCGGGCCCTTGTTTATTATCATCGTAATCCTTGTCGCCCTGGCGCTGACGACCTTCTATACCGTCAAGCAAAATGAAGTCGGCGTGGTTCAATTATTTGGCCGATATGTGCGCACGACCGAGCCGGGCCTAAACTTCAAGCTGCCCCTGGGCATCGAAAAAGTGACCAAGGTCAACGTCCGTGAAATCCAGACAGCCGAGTTCGGTTTCAGCACTATCCAGGCCAATTTTAGATCCCGGGCCAGATCCGGCGGTGAAAATCAAAACGAATCCCTCATGCTGACCGGGGATTTAAACGTGGCGATCGTGCCCTGGATCGTGCAATATCGGGTTAAGAACCCCTTTGATTATCTGTTTAAGGTTAGAGACGTCCGCCGCATACTGCGCGATATGTCCGAGGCCACGATGCGGCTGGTGGTCGGTGACCGCAGTATTAATGAGGTCATCAGCAAACGGGATGAAATTGCCGTGGAGGCCAAAGGCCTGCTGCAAACCGAACTGGACCAGGCTGAAACCGGAATCCATGTTGTTACCATCGAGATGAAAAAAACCAACGTGCCCCCCCCGGTACAGCCCTCGTTCAATGAGGTCAACCAGGCGGTTCAGGAAAAGGAACAAATGATTTATCAGGCCAAAGAAGACTATAACAAGGCCATCCCGGCCGCCCGCGGTGAAGCCGAAAGAACGATTAGGGCCGCCGAAGGGTATGCCTTAAACCGGGTCAACCGGGCCAAGGGTAACACCGATCGGTTCCTGGCCCTCTACAATGAATACATTAAAGCCAAAGATATTACCAAACGGCGACTTTATCTTGAAACCATTAAAGAAACCTTTCCCAAACTGGGGAAAAAATATATCGTCGACTCCGACCAGAAAAATGTGTTGCCCTTACTCAACATGGGGCAATCGCTTAACCTCGGAGCGCAAAGCAGTGGTGAAAAATGAAAAATAAAAGCATCTTTCTGATTCCGCTGGCTATTATCGCCTTTGTCATTTACAGTTCCGCTTACATGGTTGACGAAACCGAACAGGTGGTTGTCACCCAGTTCGGCCGAATTGTGGGTGAACCCAAAACAGATCCGGGTTTAAAATTTAAACTCCCGTTTATCCAGAAAGCCAATTATTTCAATAAAAACTTGCTGGAGTGGGACGGCGATCCCGGACAGATCCCCACCCTGGACAAGACCTTTATCTGGGTCGATATCTTTGCCAGATGGAAGATCGTGGACCCGGTCAAATTTTTCCAGACCGTAAACAACCGCTTTAATGCGGTGGGCAAACTCAATGACATTATCGACCCGGCGGTTAGAAACTTTATTACCTCCCACCACCTGATCGAGGCGGTGCGCAAATCCAACCGTGAACTGGACACCGCGGAGGTCGGTATTGAAGAAACGGGCCGCAAAACCCGGGTTACCTATAAGATCGTTATCGGTCGCCAAAAAATTACCCAGGGCATCCTGGAACAGGCCCAGCCGAAACTGACCCCCTTCGGCATCGAACTGGTAGATGTCAAAATCAAGCGCATCAATTATGTGGAGGAGGTCCAAAAGGCTGTCTACGGACGCATGATTGCCGAGCGCAACCAGATTGCCGAAAAATTTCGATCCGAGGGCAAAGGCGAGGCTCAAAAAATCTTAGGTGAAAAGGAAAGGGATTTGCAGGAGATTGAATCCGAAGCCTTTAAGAGAGCTCAGAGAATAAAAGGTGGTGCCGACGCCGAGGCAACCATCATTTACGCTGAAGCCTACGGCCAGGACCCTGATTTTTACTCCTTTATTCAATCGCTGGAGATTTACCGCGAGGCCTTGGGTAAAGACAATACACTGATTTTGTCGACGGATTCGGAATTTTTAAAATACCTCAAAGGGTACTCAGAATAACTGCATGAAAAAAGCACCGCTTTAAAACGGTGCTTCTTATCAATTTTACAGAAAAACTTCTGGGATGACTACTTGCCTTTTCTTCTTTGATGACGTGTCTTGGCCAAAAGCTTTCTGTGTTTATGCTTTCTCATTTTTTTTCTGCGTTTTTTAACAACACTACCCAACAGATCACCTCCTTTACCAAAATTATTGTCAACATCAAGGTGATCTCTTAACATAACTGGCGGTTTAATGTCCATATTTTTTTGGGAATTGGAAAACAGAGACGGCTTATGCTATAGTAAGTTGTCGGCAGAAGTAAAAACCTTGCAAATATTTATAGCCCGGAAAACGTAATAATGGATAACAGTATTATCGTAACGAGCGTGGGAATCGGCGTGGCCATATTTGCGGGTCTGGTCATATTTTGGTTTTTTAATGCGTTTGTGAAACGAAAGCTGGGCACCGATCAATCGGTTCAATTGGCAACACCCTCTCGGAAGTCTAACTGGGAAGAAAAGCGCCAACATCCCCGGGTGGCAATTTCCTGGGCGGCGGTGCTGGAACCTCCCTATGAAGCCCTAAAGATTCAGCTAAAAGATATCAGCCTCGGGGGGGCATTTGTCGTCTGCGGCAAACCATTGCCGCCAAAGGAAAAAATCCGACTCTGCCTGAAGATACCGGACCAGGAGGAGCTTTTGCTAAACGCGCAGGTGGTTTGGTCAAATACAAATGTTCCCCGAGAAGAGGTGATCAATCGAGGAATGGGCATCCAATTTGTTCAAAACACAGATAAGGCTCGCCAGCGCCTCGAAAAGGCCATCTCGATCCATCTGAAGGAAAATAACACATAGACGACCGTCTAACGCCGTGCATCACCCTTATTTAAGCAAAACCGCGCGCCGATCTGCGGTTGCCGTAACAGGTTACGGAAAATCTCGACAGGCGCTGCCTTTTAGACCTAGGTTAAATTTATTTTGGCTGAGTCAGAAAAAATACAGAACTTAAAGCCATTTTCGCCACATCAGATTAAAATCGTCAATAAAACGGTGTCGATGGCCGAGGAGCTTGTCAGTAATCATTATAAAATGTCGGCCAGCCAATGGCTGCGGCCCAAATATGATGTTAAAACCCTTGTTGATCTGGCTCCCGGGGAAATTGTCCATGGCCCCTTTGCCCAGATTGTGCGTTATGAAGGCCATCGCAAAGATACCGCCTTAGGTTCCGGCGTTTTCGACTATTACAAAATATGCCTTCAGGACCATGCGATTCATGCCGCGCTGGAAGATTCGCCTTACATTAAGCTTCTTCCTTTTTGCCTTTATATCATCACCCATGAATTAATCCATATCGTCCGATTCAGTAAATTTCTACAAAACTTTGATGCATCCCCCCCGGAAAAACTGACCGAAGAGAAACGGGTTCATGAAAATACGCATCAAATCTTGCGCCAAATCCAGGTCTCGGGAATATCGGCGGTCCTTAAATTCTATAACAAATGGCGCCAGCCCCTCGAGGGGATGCGGAATTGCTGAGAACCTATCACTTGACATCACAGCGCGGAAACACCTATAATTTTAGTTGTATAAACGTATTAGTGTATTAGTATATATGTGTTAGGTAATTTCGGAGGTTGAATTCAATGCCCATATACGAATATGAGTGTACAAAATGCGGCAAGCTTGAAGAAGTCTATCAGAAATTTTCGGACAAGCCCTTGACCAAATGCAAGCAGTGTTCGGGAAAACTTCACAAGCTTATCTCTCAAAGCAGCTTCCATCTGAAGGGCACGGGATGGTACGTTACCGATTATGCAAACAAATCCAGGCCCAACAGCGCTGCGGCGCCAAAGAAAAACGATGAGACCCAGGCAGCCGATAGCCCCACCGCTTCCGCTAAAAAGAAGGCATCGAAAGCATCCACGGACCCATCCGATCCATAACGTAATCCTGCAAGTAATTTCGAAAATACGGTCCTATTTTAGGTTTCGGGGTCAAGCAAATACTCCCAAGCGCATCACTCATCGCTTGAAGGCCGGAAGGCCAGGAGGCCAGAAAGCCTTGAAGCTTCTGCGTTTTCAAGCCTTCCAGCTTCCCAGCTTATCGCCTTCTAGCCTGTCTGCCTTTTTTGAATCCTGACACCTGAACACTGACACCTGAAACCATAGACATCAGGAATAATCATGGTAAGCGAAAAAAACGTTAAAAAAACATTAAAAAAATCAGATAATTTCTCTTTACAAACAAAAAAGGGTGATTATTATTTCAACAAAATTCCAACACAAATAATCCAATTCCTTAAAGATACTGATTTATTCAATTTTTAGAATTAAAAACTAATTTGAAGGGAGGTGAGATGGCGCCCCGTCTCTGAGAAGGGGGAGTGTACTATTTTTTATAAGGCTTCCAAGACTTCAAAGAAAGATCAATCATATTCAAAAGGAGAATTTATACCATGAAACTGAGACCATTGCAGGATCGCATTTTAGTGCAACGTGTTGAAGAAGAGGAAAAAACAAAAGGTGGCATTATTATACCGGATACCGCCAAGGAAAAGCCGGCAGAAGGTAAAATCGTCTCTGTCGGTAAGGGTAAGCTTGATGAGAATGGCAAACGAATCGCCCCAGAAGTCAAAAAAGGCGATCGAATTCTGTTTGGTAAATATTCCGGCACTGAGGTAAAAATCGAAGGCGAAGAATATTTAATCATGCGTGAAGAAGATGTGCTTGGTATCATCGAATAAAAACACACTATTTCAGTATATGATGGAGGTAAAACGAAGATGACTGCTAAATTGATTAAGTACGACATGAAAGCCCGTGAATTAATGCTTAACGGAGTTAGGACGCTTGCAGACGCCGTGGTTGTTACCCTGGGGCCCAAAGGCCGCAACGTCGTTCTGGACAAAGCCTGGGGTTCCCCGACGGTCACCAAAGATGGTGTCACCGTGGCCAAAGAAATCGAACTGGATGATAAATTTGAAAACATGGGCGCCCAAATGGTAAAAGAGGTTGCCAGCAAAACAAGCGATATGGCTGGTGACGGAACAACAACTGCAACGGTATTGGCCCGCTCAATCTACGAAGAGGGTCAAAAGCTGGTTGCCGCCGGCAACAACCCCATGTCGATCAAAAGGGGAATCGATGCGGCCGTGGATGTGGCGGTAAAAGAACTCCAGAAACTGAGCAAAACCACAAAAGATCAACGCGAAATCGCCCAGGTTGGTACCATTTCAGCCAATAATGATGAAACCATCGGAAACATTATCGCCGAAGCCATGAACAAAGTCGGCAAAGAAGGTGTCATCACGGTTGAAGAAGCCAAAAGCATGGAAACCACTTTAGAAGTCGTGGAGGGCATGCAGTTCGATCGAGGTTACCTATCACCGTATTTTGTAACCGACCCGGAAAAGATGGTGGTTTCGTTGGAAGATCCCTATATTTTGATCAATGAGAAAAAAATCAGCAATATGAAAGATCTGTTGCCCATTCTTGAGCAAGTTGCCAAAATGGGAAAACCCCTCATGATTATTGCCGAAGACGTCGATGGTGAAGCCCTGGCGACGTTGGTGGTCAATAAATTGCGCGGCACCCTGCAGGTTGCAGCTGTTAAGGCCCCTGGATTCGGTGACAGACGCAAGGCCATGCTGGAAGATCTTGCCATTTTAACCGGCGGCCAGGTGGTATCTGAAGATTTGGGAATCAAGCTGGAAAACTTGGCTGTTTCGGATCTGGGAAACGCCAAACGGATCTCCATCGATAAAGACAACACGACCGTCGTGGATGGCGCCGGTTCCCGATCAGCACTTGAAGGTCGGGTCAAACAAATCCGGGCCCAAATTGAAGAGACCACTTCCGACTACGACCGTGAAAAACTTCAAGAACGGCTGGCCAAACTCATCGGTGGTGTGGCCGTTATTAATGTGGGCGCAGCAACTGAGACTGAAATGAAAGAAAAAAAGGCCCGCGTTGAAGATGCCTTGAACGCAACCCGTGCAGCCGTAGAGGAAGGTATCGTTCCGGGCGGCGGTGTAGCCCTGGTGCGTTGCCTGGATGCTCTGGCAAAAATGAAAATCAAAGCCGCCCAGAAGCTGGGTGTCAAAGTCGTCATGCGCGCCATCGAAGAACCATTGCGCCAAATCGCCAACAATGCCGGTTTGGAAGGATCGGTGGTTATCGATAAGGTCAAAAACGGTCAGGGTTCTTTTGGCTACAATGCCGACAGCGACACCTACGAAGATCTGATGAAAGCCGGCGTCATGGACCCCACAAAGGTCGTGCGTCTTGCGCTGCAAAACGCAGCCAGTGTGGCTTCTTTGATGTTAACGACCCAGGCAATGGTCGCCGAAAAACCGGAAGAAAAACCGGAACCCATGCCCGGAGGCGGCGGTGCTCCCGGAATGGGCGGAATGGGCGGAATGGGCGGAATGATGTAAGCGCATCACCAACCAAAAATTCACCTGTAAGAAGACCAATTAAAAGCCCTCATGGATTATGCATATGCCGTGAGGGCTTTTTTATGGCCTGTTCTTTGATTGCCAAACTTGACAAATCCGCCATAAACAGGTAATCTTATTATAAATAAACGGAATTCGGACTAATAAAAAATAATTTTAAGGGTGCCAAAAGTTCTTGAAAATCTCAGTCCTGGAGCACTTAAGATTTCGGATTTTAGATACGCGCTATGTTTGATATTTCAATCCGCAATCTAAAATCCGCAATTAATTTTGTTCCAATGCTCTGAAATTAATTGAAATTAAAATCTCCCCCGAGAGATTACCTTCTTTAGATGATAGATCTGTAACTAAATTACCTTAACCTTAAACCGAAGCGGGGCTTTAGATGAATTACAAAACAAACTTGCGCGTTAAGATGTGGGTGTCCATCTATATGATGATGCTTCTGGCAGTCGCCTTATCACTTGAGGCGGCCGAGGGCGAAAAAGCATTTGAGCATGAAACCGGATTTTACTATACGGTTCAAAAAGGCGATACGCTCTGGGATCTTAGCCAAAAATTCTCTGACTCGGCCTGGTTATGGCCGGAGATGTGGCGGGAAAACAGCCAGATCGCAAATCCCCACCGTATTTATCCCGGAGAGCGAATCCGACTGTTTCGGCGTACCGGCGACCAAAAAATCGCCGAAAAAAAACTGGGACAGCCCTTCCCGGCAAAACCTTCCCTGGACGATCTGATCCATTACAATTACACCGCCCTGGACCGCGTGGGCTTTATCCGCAAAACGATGGTGGCACCGCATGGCGCCATATTTAAGGTGCAAACAACAAGAGAAATGATCAGCATGGATGATATCGTCTATATCCGACCGGAGGGAGAGGCCCCGCTGGTACCCGGTAAGCGCTACACCCTCTATCGGCCCTTAGATCCTATCAAAGATCGAAGAACCAATGCGTACATCGGCATCCAACACCTGCTGAGCGGTGTCGTCGAAATTACCCAGGTGCAACCCCAGTATGCGATCGGGACGATCATCGAGGCCTATCGCCCCATAGAACTTGAAGATATGTTAATGCCCTACTATCGGCGCTTGCCAAAGGTCATCATAAAAGACAGCCCCAAAGGTCTGCAAGGCCGAATCATCGATTCGGAAGAGCACAATCGGCTCATCGGCCACAACATGATCGCCTTTATGGATAAAGGCAGAAAAGACGGGGTTCAACCCGGGCAATTCTACAACGTTTACTATCAGGTGAAAGAGCGCATTCATCCAAAACGGAGAGATAAAACACTGCTTCTTCCGGTTGATTTTGCTGAATTACTCGTAATTCACACCGAAAACACAACCGCCACCGTGATTGTCACCAACGCCGATAAAGAGTTTGAGCCGGGCGCAACTTTACATTCGCCCAATCCGTAATTAGAAATGAAATATCCGCTCCGAATCTATTGGTGATCGGGCTCTATTCCCGGATTTCCATCCAGTAGGCGATACCGGTTTTCGCAGCCCGCTCGGTTATCTCCACAATACCACCATCAGAGGAGCTTAAGTATTTTATCTCGGTGGTTTCATTCAGTCTGACGATCGCCGGCGGCTGAATATTGCCTGCCAGTTTTAAACCGGAAGGCGGCACGTAAATCGTCTTGTCACCATTTTTAATTTGGACATAATCTTCTTCGCCAACGCTGCCATCGTCATGAATATCAAAGTTGACACCGGCAAGCTGGCCGCCGGTGAAGGCATTTAATTCCATGAATACGGAGTCACCGCCCGAGCCACAACGGTGTCGTTCGGGGATAAAGCCGATCACAATCAATACCCCATCGCGCAATATCACATCACTGATGACGCGCTCCCCGGCGTAAACATCCAGATCCAGATACCAGCCGGCATCATTGGAAAATTCATCGGAAGGATCCGGCATCTGGTCATCTTCGGAATCTGCCTTAGTTATCCATGCCGGTTTTTCATCGGTCAAAACCCGCACGAT
>JASFGM010000045.1:0-10292 GCA_050123755.1 Desulfobacterales bacterium | reverse complement strand
ATGGAAAGCCCGGTGGATTTTAGATGCCCTGAGACGATACGCCTATATTGATCAAATGCAATATCAAGCCACCTACGACCGCTTTCAATAACACAGATAGGCTGGTAAGCTGGAAGGCTAGTAAGCTGAATTATTTGCAACCCTTTCAGCCTTATAGCCTCCAAGCTTTCCAGCCTCCCAGCCTATGAGCTATAAGCTCCGTGCTATTTTCCCTGACACCTGATCCGCCTTGCGGAAAACCTGACACCTTATGCTTAATACTAGATTTAACTAGATTGCAATATTATTAATAATAATATATGGAATGCAGTAATGAATCTGGCAAAACGCCACTAATAACCGCAAAGGCAGGGCAAAATGGCAAAAAAGCGTAAAACCTCACCGTTTCAGGAAATAACCTTACCGCTGCCGTCACCGGCGGACCTAAGGGGCCGGCAATCGGTTCGCGCAACCTTTAAGTTATCCGCCAGAGCCATTGACGTGCTCAGTATCGTGGCCGCGCAACTGGGAATCAAACAAAAATCACTCTTTGATCATCTGATCGAGGATGTCAAGTCGTTGAACGTCATTGCAAACGAAATCCAAGATGATACCTTTAGTGCCCTGGATCGCATTCAAAAAACCTTTGTCGTCAGCCGACGCACGCTATCGTGCCTGGAAGAAACATCACGGCAATTTAATGCGCCGCGGGATGCGCTAGTGGAATATTCGATTCAGCGATTGTTGCCGGTGATTGCAAAGGAACGCGAAAGACATACAAAACGCAAAGCGGTATTAAATGATATCAATGCCCACCTTGAACAGGGATTGAAAATATTACAGAACGCCCGATCGCTTTTAGGCGAAGAAGATCCGGTCTATACCAGATTTGAATCCGCCATGCATGGGTTGGTAAATGCACAGGCTCATATCGAAGATTTTGTAAGGAGAGGAAGCGTTATTGAGGACTTTTAAAGCTGTGGAATTTTATTTAGGCGTTAATGCTAGGAGCCCCTCCTCCGTACTCAAATCCATTTTAAACCGGCGCAGATAATTTAAACCCAATAACCCCATATCCGGCTGATTGGGAATATCCAGCACCAGCGCTCTTACATTAACGGTCTCAAACCCCTCCAAAGTGATAGACTCCAGAACCACCTCAGGCGCATTGACGACACCGCCTGCCGTATAAACCGTGCGCCGCGGATTCCGGACCGTTATGATTATACCAAGATCTGCGGCGGTGGAATAGGGTATGGTCACCATTGATGCACCCGTATCAACAATAAAGTCTTGTGCGGTTCCCCGATTAAGAGAAGCCGTAACCGGTATTTGGCGGGCGCCCGGCACAAAGCGGATGAGGATTTTTCCTTCCTGTCCTTTCAATTCGGAAATCTGAGCCTGTAATCTGCCAACCTGCGCGTTGAGAGCCGGCGGGTAATTTTTGGCCGATAAAAGTCTTTCTGCCGTTGCCCAGTCGTTTTCTGCCAGGGCCAATTTTACACCGAATAGATGAAGGTTGAGATCATCAGGCAACTGCTGAGCGCCGCGTTCATAAACCTGCCAGGCATCCTGAATATCTCCGCCTTCAAGCAGAACATTTAGCCAGTTTTGATAAAGATCGGAATGCAGTTTGGTCAGCTGAGCCTTATCCGCATCTTTTTTCGGCTGCCAATTTGCGATAACGTCTTCCGTTAAATCGACCGCTTCTTCAAAACCGTAACTTTCCGCCGTTAGGATAACCACATCCGACATCAAAGAGACATCATCTGCTTGCGCGAGGACCTCGCTATCAAAATAGTTGGCCACCTGAACCGCAAATCCATCTTGAACCGCTCGTGCAATCAGTAAACGCAATTGACTTATAATCGCATCGGGTTGCAAATGCGCAGGCGTTTCATTAACAGACAGCTTTGGACTAAATCGAAAGGCCTGGGTAAAGGCCTCTAAGCGATCTAGATCAGAATAATCATCTGCCAATGTAAGCGCCAAGGCAAACTCTTCTTCGCGGCTGTTGCCAAAAGTGAGTCTATAATAATCATCGACCCGGATCTCGGCCCTAAGATTGCTGCCTTCATCGCCGGCCCATAAAAAAGCGCCTTCGGCAAAATCAACAAAGGTCCATCCAACCACTCGATCCGCCTGAATAAATACGCCGGCATCGTTTATGCTGTCCGGGATGGAACCTTTATAAAAATTGCCCTGTCTGCCGATACTCCTAATCTCGATCGGCTCCGGCGGATCCTGGGATCTAAGCGCCTGCCATATCAGCGGTTTATCCGCAGACCATGGATAAAGATCCGGACTCTCTATGCTTAGATCTTCCCGGATGCGCCACAGACTGATTTGATCCAGATCGTCTGTAATTCCACCTTCAATTTCCAGCTGATTTCCGGAACTCATCTGAAGAACCCAATTGGATCCGCCCAAACTGCTCCGGACGGGTACCGCAACCCAGCCGCCGCCAACCACGGGCACCGTAATTTCCGAGATGAGATTTCCGGTGACATCTTTAATCCGAAGCACTCCTATTGGAATATCTATCTGTTCATCATCGGATTCACTGACCGTAACGGGTTTAATCGGGGATGCTTTTTCAGGTAACCTGGCTTGCTGGGGGGTCGAAGTCGCCTTTTCTGTGGAAGACACTTTTGATTTTGCCGGCGGCGGTGTGGTGGGATTCGCACGGTAATAATAGTAAAGCACGCTAAAGACAAACAAAATGAAAACAGCAACCGGCAGCCAAAGCCGACTGGCCTTTTTTGCCGGTATTTCATGCAAGGACGCGCCGCAGTTATAACAAATATCAGACTCGATGGGATTTTTGATCCGGCATTGAGGACAATCGATAATTTTATCGTTCTCTGCTGTATCCGTGTCCATAATTAAAACCTAGCCTCGATCGGCTTAAAGTCAAGCGGGCAGGGCGCAGGCAAAGCGCTTCACATCTCAGATTATAGCACAATTTTATGGGTGTCCCAAACAAATCGGAAATAATAGAGCGAATAGGATTGCGGATTGCGGATTGCGGATTTCAAGTCTGAGGGAAATCAGTTATTTCAATCTGCAATCCGAAATCTAAAATCCGCAATAGAGTTTGCCCCACAAATCCAAAGTTGCCCAGATTATGAACTTCTATCCTCTGTGTTATCTAATACAACAAATAAGGTAAGTCCTTCCATTTTTTTGACCCGAACGGGCTGTCCCTCTTCAATCGGTGGTCCTTCTCCGATTTTTTCAGCCCGCCAGAGCTCACCGCGTATATGGATATATCCTGACGGAGCCAGTTTCCCTTTGGCAACACCGCGCTCACCGATCATTGCGCGGGACTTCCCGGCGCGGTCCCAATCATAGGCCTGCCAGATAAACGGAAACAACACCACGTCTTTGACGATCCAAAAGCCGATAATACTCCAAAAAAGCCAGACCGGAATAACGACCCAATATTGAATCACAATCACAATCAAGATCAGGGCCGCAAATTCGGGAATATTCAGCAGTATGTATCTAAAATATATTGATCTGGGTATTTTTCTGTGTTCAGACATGCTGCGTGGAAGGGAAACAAAAAAAATGAATTATACCGTTTTCCATAATAATGTTCCGAAATAAGGAAGTTCGGCATAAGTGGTTGTAGAAAAAAACGTTCGAATATCGGAACGTTTTTTTGACAACCACTATAAAAGGACAACTACACACAATTTGCCGATTAATATGCGCATTTTTTAACACCACACACTGCTACTGCGCTTTGAGAAACCCTCTAGCCTGAGAAAGGTTTTCCGGAGCCGCAATCAAAAGATGCTCGCTGATGCGTTGTCCGTCCAGGTATTCATTGAGGTGAAATTCGCTGCCGTCAATTTTACAGATTTTTCCGCCGGCAGCTTCTACAATCACCCGCGCTGCTGCCAGCCCCTGAAAGGATTCATTGGTAATGATAGCCGCATCGGCGCGTCCCATGGCCACATAACAAATGTGGGCCGAGGCACATCCCAGGGATCGAACCTTACCGGGGAATGTCGAATGATAATTTTGATGGAATCGAGAGTAGGTTAACAAGAGGCTTTCATCATTAATATATCCTGCGGCAGATACCCTGATTCTATCATTGCCCCAAAATGCGTCTTTGCCGGCTCGGGCGTGAAACAAATCGCCGGTAACGGGCATGTAAAAGACACCAAATATCGGCCAGAAATTTTCCAATAACGCAATGGACATGCCCCAGACAGGTATGCCGCCCTGGAAATTGGCCACCCCTTCCAGGGGGTCAAATATCCAAAGGTAGCGTTTTTCCCCATGGGCGTAGTCTTCACTTACCTCGCCAAAGCGAAACATCTGATGCTCGGGAAATTGCCGGTTTAATCGATTTTGAAACACATCGGCAACTTGATTTTCGGCCTCGGTAACCACACTTTCGTCAAACTTTAGCTGTGGTTTGCCTTTGCCGTAATAGGCCATCGCTTTTTCGCCTGCCTGATGGATGACATCCATCGCAAATTCGCTTAATTTATCGATCCCAGGGGCCATAGCACCTCCTTTATTAGAAAACTGTGGTGTTTGGTGTTTCGTGTTTCATTTTTCGTGTTTAGCACGGAAGCATCCAAACACCAAATACAAAAAATGAAAATTTTCTCAAAAATAGTGGATCACATATAAAAAAGTGACTAAAGTGAGCTAAATTGCCTAAAGTGCCTAAAGCTGCGGTGTCGCTGCGCTCCATCTTTTATTAAGAAAAAATGACAGAATTCCTCAACTTTAGTCACTTTAGATCACTTGTAACTTTAGTCACTTTAATTAGTCTTTAACACTTTGTAATCTTTATCACCACCAAAGTAACATCATCTTCGGGAGCACGGTCACCCAGAAAGGCATTAAGGGCATTGAAACTGGACGTCAGTATTTCCCGGGCAATGGCCCTGGGATTCCGGCGAATGATTTGATGGATGGGTTCCTTTCCGAACATTTTTCCTTTAGGATTGCGGGCCTCCCAGAGTCCGTCTGATCCCAGTATGATGATCTGACCTTTTTTCAGGCCGGTTTTTCGAAATTGTTCGTAGCGCCCATCGGCATCCACGCCTAAGGCGATACCCGCACCGCGCAGCGCTTCAAAGACATCTGTTTCCGGATCATAAAAAATAGCGGGATCATGGCCGGCACGGACCCAATATAGACACGTGTTTGAAGTGTCAATCGTCAGATAAAACAAGGTCATAAAACTGCCTGATTCCCCAAAATCCCGGGTCATCTGACGGTTAACATCTGAGACAATATCTGCAAGATTGCCGGGCAACGAGGATCGTTGTCTGAGAAAAGCCCTGCCGGTCGCCATCATCAAAGCTGACGGAATACCGTGACCGGTCACATCCCCGATAACCACGCTGAAACCCCCGGGAAGCGTTTCGCGGGTGTCCAGGAAATCATAATAATCCCCGCCGGTCTCATCGCAGTAGACGATGGTGGCTGCAATATCCAGGCCTTCGACTTCTGGACTCTTCTGGGGCAAGAGGGTTTGCTGAACTTCCTGGGCCAGATACAGAGATTGCCGGATCTGATCCCGTTCGATCAGACCTTCGGTCATCTCGTTGAAACCGTCTCCCAGAACACCGAGCTCATCATTGGAAACCACCCGCACTTTTTGCTTGAAGTGCCCTTTCCTCACCCGGCGGACCAGCACCATCATGTCGGTAATGGGTTCAATAATCGATTTGCCGGATAGGACGTTTAATCTGCCACTAACAAATACAAAAATAACACTCAGAACTATTGAAAAAATTAGGAACTCCCGTCCAAATTCAGCAGCTGAAATGCCGGAACCTTCCATCTCCCATAAAATAAATGCAAGGGTGCCGACCAGAATCAGCATCGGCGCGAGGGTGCCGACGCCATAAAGCACACGGATTTTTCTAAGAATTGAAAGTGTTACGGTTCCCGCTATCGATGCCAGCTTGCCTTCGGGGAATAGAATTCGAACCAGCCGCCTTCTGCTATATGCTTCCACCAGATAAAATGAAAGTATGGCGGAAATATAGCCGACCATGAACCCGCGGAACACCACAAAAAAACTGATCCGCAGCGGTGCATCTCTAAATATAATGAAAAATATGCCTAACAGAGCGGTTAAACCGATCCACATGGTCAAGTTGACCAGGCCAATAATAATAGGTAAATTCAATATCCGGCGCCGGGCCTTTTCTTCCAGGGTGGCTTCGATGTTCAATCCCTGACGCATGCGTTTTATCATCTCCCTAATCGGACGCTGGACGATATATTGGATCATAATTCCGATACAAATCACGAGGGGATAAAAAGAAAGGATCACCACCCAGCCGCCGGCTAAAAGAAAGGCCCTTTGGATTTTAAAAAATTCAAGGGGGGTGAAAAGATTAAGCAGGGCAATGATAAGGAAACCTAAAAGATTTGCGCCGACATTGCGAAGATAAAGTTCAATCAGATGGATTTTCTGAAAAGAAGAATCCAGCGTGGTTTTCAAGCTCAGTGTCCTTTCTGCCGGGGGTCCTCGCCCGCTGAGAAGAGGTGCTCCCGCTATAATGCAAGGTATAAAATCAAAATAACCGGTCAGGTCAAAAGGATCAAGAGGAAATAAACAATATCGCTTGACTGCTATGCGATACGTGTTATTCAGTTACAAGATTAAACCATCATACATTCACAATGAGGAGGGATTCACATGGGCTCACAAACGCCTACCCGGGAGGAAGCACTCGCGCTTCTGAGGCAATACAACAGAAACGAAAGCCTGATAAAACATGCGATGGCGGTGGAAGGCGTCATGCGCTACATCGCCCGCAAGCGAGGTGAGGACGAGGAAAAATGGGGCGTCATCGGCCTGATTCATGATCTGGACTATGAGCAGTTTCCGGATCAGCACTGTAAAAAAACCGAGGAAATTCTCAAAGAAAATGACTGGCCCGAAGCGTATATCCGTGCGGCGGTCAGCCACGGCTGGGGAATTTGTACCGATGTCAAGCCCGAATCGGATATGGAAAAGGTTCTGTATGCCATTGATGAGCTCACCGGGCTGGTGGTCACCTCAGCCTTGGTGCGGCCGTCTAAAAGCGTGATGGATATGAAAACCAAGTCCGTTAAAAAGAAATGGAAGCAAAAGCAGTTCGCTGCCGGGGTGGATCGCTCTATTATTGAAAAGGGCGCCGAGATGTTAGGCGTGGAACTCGGCGAGCTGATCAGCGATACCATCATGGGCATGCGCGAGGTGGCCGCAGAAATCGGTTTGAAAGGAAATGTAGAATAGAATTCACCGCAGAGGCGCAGAGAGCGCAGAGGAGGGGTTCCTTTAGTTTTCCGCTGAGAGGGCGGAAAACTAAAAAAAGCTCCACTAACCCATTTTGGAGCAAATTATTAATTTCAAGAATTTATTCGACAAATGTTGTTTCACGCCAGAACGGCGATGTACATACCTAAAAACAATTTGCCCTGGGCAGATTGTTTTTTGCTTTCCGTCCTCTCAACGGAAAGCAAAAGGAAAAAATATCTCTGTGCACTCAGCGCCTCTGCGGTGAACTGAATCAAATCAATCATCCGGCCTTAGCTGGCCGCGGTAGAGCGAAAAGAAAATTCCACAAATGCAAAGGCCGCTAGAAACCAGAAACATCACTTTTATACTTTTCACCAACAGGGGATAATATTCCGGCGTAATCTGGGCCCGGCCGATAAATAAAGAAAATATCAACGTTACAATTCCCATGCTCATCATCTGGCCCAGAAGCCGCATGGTCCCCACCGAAGCCGAAGCAATCCCGTAAAAGCGTTTGTCCACCGAACTCATAATCGCATTCATGTTGGGTGATGAGAACAGGGCAAAGCCCAACCCGAGTACCAATAGACAGGCAATGATATACATCAGCACCGTTTGATTATCCAGCAAGATTAGAAGCAACAATCCCAGTGTGGTGAGACCCATCCCCAGGGAGGAAAGTACGCGCGGCTCTATTTTGTCGGAAAGCCTGCCCGTAAAGGGAGAAAAAACGGCCATCATGACCGGTGTAAAAACCAGCACCGTACCGGCACCTTGGGGAGTAAGATCTTTTATGTATTGCAGATATAGACTCAGCAAAAACGCCACTGCAAACGTGGCGCTGTAATTGATTAAAGCCGCCAGACAGGAAAATGCAAATATGCGGTTGTTAATGAATAATTGAACCTCAAATACAGGGCTTGCGACAACTGCTTCCCACTTAACAAACGCTACAAGCCCCGCAATGCCGGTCAAAATCAAAATGACACTCAGTGTGGTCGGCAATATTGAAATACCGTACATAAAAGCGAAAATAGCGGTGCCGTATATGATGGAGCCGGTCAAATCGAATTTTTCGCCCTCTACCCCGGTCCACTCGCCTTTTAGCTTAAAAAAGATCAGCAAGATTATCACGACACCGAAGGGGATATTGATCAAAAAAATACTGCGCCAGCTAAAATGATGGATGATCAGCCCCCCAAAAAAAGGACCACAGGATAATCCACTGTAAACCGCTGCAACAGCAATTCCTAAAACTTTGCCCCGCTCCTGGGGCGGATACACGGATATTAATATGGCCATGCTGGTGGCAAAGCACATCGCACTGCTGGCCCCCTGAAAAATTCGAAAAAAGATCAACATGGGTGCCGATACGGAAATGGCAGAAAGAAAAGAGGTGATGGTAAAAAAACTCATTCCGATCATGAATATCTTTTTGCGGCCATAAATATCCGCCAGCTTGCCAAAAGGCACCAGGGCCACAGCGGCAGCCAACAGGTAGGAGGTGGCGATCCAGCTTAATAATACCGCATCGGTTTTAAATTCTTTTCCAATCACCGGCAGCGCAATATTGATCGAAGAGAGCATAAACGGCGTGATAAAAGAACTTATTGAGGCAATTGTCAGGGCCGTTAATTTGGTGGCTTTATCATTCATCGAAATGTATTTCCCGCAGTAAAGTTGGTTAATAATTTGATCTACATTTCATAAAAACTTGCAACAGTCAATTGTGTAAATTCCGTTTGACCAGAATGCCACTGTGTAGTAGTAATAATTTGATATGATGCACAAATGATGTTTTGAAGTGAAAGGAGGTCTGTCATGCGCATAGCTGTAATGGGGACAGGGGGAACGGGTGGTTACTTTGGAGGACTCCTGGCCCGGGCCGGTGAAGAGGTAACCTTTATTGCCCGAGGAGCGCATCTGAAGGCGATTCGCAAAAACGGTCTTGCAATAAAATCCGTTTTGGCCGGCGATTTTACCATTTCCGCTAAAGCCACAGATAAACCCCATGATATTGGTCCGGTAGATTTAGTGCTATTCTGCGTCAAAGCCTACGATAACGCAGCGGCGGCAGATCAGATCCGGCCTTTAATAGGGCCGGAAACAGTCGTTCTTTCGGTGCAAAACGGCATCGACAACGAGCAACAGATTGGAGAAGTGATTGGGCCTGAACACATTGCGGGTTGCGTCTCGTATGTGTCTTCAACAATCGAGTCCCCCGGGGTCATTGCTCAAACGGGGGGCCCCGGAAAAATTGTTTTTGGAGAGATGCAAGGCGGTACGAGCGCTCGAACGGAGGCTCTGCAAAGCACGCTAGAAAATTCCGGCATCACAGCCGAGCTTCATTCGGATATCCAGGTTGCACTGTGGCAAAAATTTCTCGGGATCTGCGGCGTAAACGGTATTACCGCCCTGACACGATTGCCCCTGGGAGAAATTCTGGCATGCGAGGAAACGCGTAATTTGATGAGGGGCACCATGGAAGAAGTCGAAGCGGTTGCGCGGGCAAGCGCTGCCGCCTTACCTGAGGGCTGTGTCGATCAATCAATGGACCTTTTTAGCAGCATGGGGGCATCGGTGCGGGGTTCGATGTATTATGACCTGGCTGCAGGCCGGCGCCTGGAACTGGAGGTCTTGAATGGAACGGTCGTTCGCCTTGGAGGCGAGCATGGGATCCCGACGCCGATTAATTTTGCCATATACGCAGCATTGAAACCATACTTAAACGGGGCGCCTTCTGCATCATGATTGATCCTAATTTTATTGGAAATTCGGCTGCCTTTAGCGCTGCGGCTTTGTTTGTTGCATCGGTTGTCGCTACCCGGGTCGCAGTCGGAACGATCCCTCCTTTGAGTCTTGCCTTTCTCCGATTCGGTCAGGGCGGGTTGATTTTACTCTTTTTCCTGTTCATCCTCACCCTTAGCGGCGTGGCCGTTGTCCTTGCTGATCGGGGGTTGACATGGCAAGGAGATAATTTGGTGCTGGTTGGGGATTTACTTATGCTGTTGACAGCCATTTGCGGCGCCGTTTATGGTGT
>JASFGM010000044.1:0-10407 GCA_050123755.1 Desulfobacterales bacterium | reverse complement strand
CTGAAAAGTTGGCTTATCTTCAAAAATAATACGCTGCAGCGTTCAAGGACTTGTTCGATTTGTTTGATTGGTCTTATGGGTTGAATTGGTCGGCTTCAACCGAACCAATGGAACGAATCAAACCAATAAAACAAATGTAACCTTGGCAAGGTGGCTAACACCAGAACTCATTATTCCAGTAACCAGTGACGAGAGAAGAGAAAATGACACTCGAAGGCTTTACACCTTATAAAAAAGAAGATGCCGATAAATACAACCGGCGGCGCTGGTGGCCGGGAATCCCCTTTGGAGACTTGCTCGATAAGGCCGCGGATATTTATCCTGATAAAGAGGCGCTTGTTGATGGGGACAAGCGCTTAACCTATGGCCAGCTCAAAAACAAAACCGCTAAATTAGCCATTGGTTTCATTAATCTCGGCATCAAGCCTCTTGACAGAGTTCTTCTTCAGCTGCCCAACTGGGCGGAGTTTATCTTCACATACTTTGCGCTGCAAAAGATCGGCGCCATTCCCATTTTATTGCTGGCAAAACACCGTCAGAATGAAATCAGCCACCTGCTGCACCTGACTGAGGCCAACGCCTGGGTTGTGGCACAACACTATCATAAAACCGATTATTTACCGATCATCGATGATGTCCTTCAGGGCGATAATCACATTAAAAATGTCATCCTAGTGCGCGCCTCAGATCCGGGTGCCTTTTTACGTATGCAAAGCCTGATTCAAAAAGAAGAGTTGACGGACGATCAACTCTCCACTTTGGCTAAAAGAAGACCGGACCCGATGCAAGTCGCTCACATGGGGCCCACCGGCGGCACCACCGGATTGCCCAAAGTCGCTCCCCGAACCCACAATGATTATCTTTCCCGGGTGGAATATGCAGCCCGGGCCTGTGAATTCAATAATCTTGACATTTGCCTGGTTGCCGCACCCGCCGCTCATGACCTGACCTTCAGCATGGCGATCTGCATAACCATGTTCACATTTGGCAAACTCGTTATGCTGGACTCCTTTGAACCCGAGGTGGTTTGCGAAACCATTGAAAGGGAAAAAGTAACCGCCATTGTCTGGGTACCCACTCTGGCATCCCGGCTGATTCATTTCGATAGGCTCAAAGACTATGACCTGAGCTCATTGAAGAAAATGCATTGCGGCGGAGGCGTGAGCTCTCCCGAGCTGATCAGGGGCGTTCATGACAAACTCGATTGCACTTTTTTCAATGGCTACGGGGGAACCGAGGGCATGAGCCTTTTGACCAGACCCCACTTTAGTCTCGATCGTGTTTGCAACTCCGTGGGTCGGCCCACCTGTCCTTACGATAGCTATAAAATTGTGGATGAAAACGGCAATGAACTGCCACCCAATACCGCGGGAGAGTTGATTGTCAAAGGGCCCGGTATTTTCTCAGGCTATTATAAAATGCCCCAGGAAAACGAAAAGGTATTCGATAAAAATGGGTATTTCAGGACCGGCGACCAGGCCATGATCAAGGATTCAGGGGATTTTGTTCTAACCGGCAGGTTAAAGGAGATGATCAATCGCGGCGGCGAAAGCATCAGCGCTACGGATATCGAAAATCTGATGATGACCCACCCCGGGATCATCACCGCGGCGGTTGTGCCGATGCCGGACCCGGAGCTGGGAGAAAAGGTCTGTGCTTACGTGCAGTGCGCGCCCGGGGCCAAGCTTGACTTCCAAAAGATTATATCTTTTTTAAAAGATCAGGGCGCTTCGGTTCTGCAACTGCCGGAAAGAATCGAGTTTGTCAATGAGTTGCCTTACACCAAAGCAGAGAAAATAGATAAACAGACGCTGATAAAAAATATCAAAATGAAAATTAAAGACGAAAAATAGCGCAGTTCTGCAGGAAACCTGATGACAGATAGAAAAGAGCACGAAAGAGAGACGATCCGTCTCACCATAAATGATGGGGTTCAGGAATTTGAAATTGGCGACCACGCTTTTCAAGTGACGCCTTACGAGACACTGGCACAGACGCTCAGAGAGACACTGGGTCTGATGGGGACCAAAACAGGGTGCAATCAAGGCGCCTGCGGCTCGTGCACGGTTTTAATGGACGGCATTCCCGTTTTGGCATGTATGCTGCTGACCATCGAATGCGACGGCAAACAGATCACCACCATCGAAGGTCTGCAGGATCAAACAACCGGCAAACTGGATGAGATTCAACAGGCCTTTATCGACCACAGCGCTTTTCAATGCGGATTCTGCACACCCGGTATTATTATGGCATCAAAGGCTTTGCTGAGCAAAAATCCGTCTCCGACCGAAGCAGAGATCAAACAAGCCCTCTCCGGTCACTATTGCCGGTGTATTAGTCACTATCATGTTGTCGCGGCCCTCCTAACGCTTGCCGGGAAAAGCAGAAAATGAAATTCCAAAAAGAATACCGCTATATCGGTAAAGCCACTCAACGAAAAGATGCTGTCGGGATCGTTACCGGGAAGGCACAGTACATTGATGATGTGGAACTCCCCAGAATGCTCCATGGAAAGGTGCTGAGGAGCCCATATCCCCATGCACTCATCAAACAGATCGACACATCCAGCGCTGAAAAATCGCGTGGCGTAAAGGCTGTTTTGACCTATAACAATGTCCCCCGGTGGATGACCGGAACGCCGCGACATGTCAGGGTCCTGGATGAAAAAGTGCGCTACGTGGGGGATGCGGTGGCGCTGGTCGCAGCAGAGACCGCAGCCATGGCCCATGATGCTTTGGCGCTCATTGAAGTGACCTACGAGCAGCTGCCGGCCGTTTATGACGTTGAGGACGCCTTGAAACCGGATGCGCCTCAGCTCTATGATGATTTTCCGGGTAACCTCCTGCCGCTGGATGTCCCTGTCTTCGGGCCCGATACCCTCTCGGCAATAGAACTTGGAGATGTTGAGCAAGGCTTCGCGGATTCCGATTTTATTAGTGAGGGGACTTTTTCCTATGAAAATATTCCCAATCCGTTGCCGATTGAATCCCCCGGCGTGATTGCCGAATGGAGCGAACCCAATCATCTGACGGTCTGGTCCGCTATCCAGTGCGCATCCTGGCACCGGCATATGATGATGCCGAGGATGGGCTTTCCTGATATCAGGACCATCGGCACCCAATGCGGCGGCAGTTTTGGATCCAAAAATTATTCCACCCAGCCGATGTTGTATGCAGCAGCCTTAGCGCAGGCCACCGGCAGGCCGGTGAAAGTGTGCTTCAGCAAGGAAGAGCATTTTGGCGCCTTCGTTTTGCGGCTGGGCTCAAGATTTCGGGGCAGGGTGGGCATAAAAAAAGACGGTAGCGTGAAAGCCGTCTCCGGCGAGTGGCTGGTGGACACCGGCGCATTTTCAGACCAGGCTCAGGCCCAGGTTGCCGTCGGATTGGGTGAGGCCCAGCTGATGCTGCGGTGTTCCAACTGGGATCTGAAGACGAAGCTGGTTTGCACCAATAGATGTCCCTCGGGAATGGTCAGAGGATTTGGCGGACAGGAACTGGAGAGCGCGCTGCTTCCCGTTTTTGAGGACGCCCTGGCCCAGGGGGGTATCGATCCGGTCCAATTTTTAAAAAAGAACTTCGTCAAACCCGGGGAGGGATATTACTGGCGCGACGGAAACTGGTGGATTTCAAAGGGCAAAGATTATTCGGAGGCCATAGAGAGCGGGGCGCAGGCGTTCGGCTGGGCAGAGAAATGGAAAGGCTGGCGCAAACCCTCGGCAGTCAACAACTGCAAACGAATCGGTGTGGGCGTGGGTGTGCATGGCAATGCAGATGTCGGCGAAAGTGTTTCGGAAGCCTACGTCAGGCTTAACCCGGACGCGACCGCAACCATTCATGCCTTTGTTGCTGAATCGGGAACAGGCCAGCGGAGCAATCTGTGCAAAATGGTGGCCGAGACCCTGCAAATCCCTCCGGGCAGGGTCAGCATCACCCCGCCGGACAGTCTTATCAATCCTTTTGATTTTGGACTGGTGGGTTCCAGAGGGACTTACGCCGTCGGGTCTGCGGTTATATCAGCCGCCGATGATGCCAAAAAAAAACTGTTTAAACTGGCTGCTCCCATACTGAAGAGCGCTCCCGATGATCTGGATAGCGAAGATGGTTTCGTCTTTGTCAAGGGAGATTCGGATAAAGGGATACCGTGGAGAAAGGCTATCGGGCTGATGCAAACGTGCACCGGATTCGGTCGCTTCCAGCCCGATTACTCCAAGCCAAACTTTCTGGTACTATTTACAGAAGTAGAAGTGGATACGGAAACAGGGAAATTGGATTTGTTGAGAGTGGTTGCCGCAACCGATGTGGGCCAGATCATCGATCCCCCATCCCTTGAGGGCCAGCTGCATGGCGCTCTTGGCGCTGCCGGGATCGACACCGCCATATTCGAAGAATCGCTGATAGATAAAAACAGCGGCCATATGCTGAACCTGAATATGATGGATTATAAATGGCGTTCTTTTCCTGAGCTGCCCCGATTTGAAAACAAGATTTTAGAGACACCCATCCGGACGCATCGTTACAAGGCGATCGGTGTCGGAGAAGTCGCCACCTCACCCGGGCCGAGCGCGGTGTTAATGGCAGCTGCCAATGCTGTGGGAACAAGATTGGAAGGGTATCCGTTGACACCCGACAGAATCCTCAAGGCTCTGGGAAAAATTAATCCCTGAATCTTACGTGCAAGATCCAGGTACAGGAGATTTTAAAAAGTGAAGGCATTCAAGCACTTTAATGCCACCTCAGTCGATGAAGCCATTGCGTTGATGCGCTCGTCTAAAGGCAATGCCAACCTTATTGCCGGTGGAACGGATTTGTTGGGCGTACTCAAGGATGAAATCCTGCCGGACTATCCCGAAGCCGTCATCAATATCAAAACCATTCCCGGGTTGGATGATGTTAAGCAAAACAAGAAAGGGCTGAAAATAGGCGCCCTGACCAAATTGGTCGATGTGGTTGCGCATGCGCTAATCAGAGAAAGATATCCCATACTGTCCCAGGCAGCTGAAGCCGTAGCCACACCTGAAATTCGCAACATGGCTACCCTGGGGGGCAATTTGTGCCAGGACACCCGCTGCTGGTATTATCGATACCCGCATCACATGGGCGGCAGAATCATTTGCTATCGCAAAGAAAAAGGACCTTGTCAGGCCGTCAAGGGCGATAACCGTTATCATGCCATTATGGGCGCAAAGGCGTGCTTTGCGGTTTGCCCCTCGGACACTGCCATAGCGCTCACAGCCCTGGATGCCAAACTTGAAATCAAAGGTCCCCAAAAGGTTCGAAAGGTATCCGTCGATGAATTTTTCACCACGCAGGGCAATATCCTCGAACCCGATGAGCTCTTAACGCATATTGAGATACCCAATCCTGCAGCGGGTGCGCGGCAGGTATTTCTCAAATATACATTAAGAAAGCCCGTTGATTTTGCCGTTGCCAGTGTCGCCGCGGTCGTCACGATGCAGGCTGGAACCTGTAAAGATGTGCGCATCGTCCTTGGGGCCGTCGCTCCGACACCGGTTAGAGCCGTTGATTCAGAAAAACTCTTAAAAGGCAAGGTTGCCAGTGAAAAGGGTATTGCAGCGGCAGCCAAGGCAGCGGTTAAGGATGCAAAGCCGATGCGGATGAATGCGTATAAGGTGGAAATAACAAAGACATTGGTAAAAAGAGCGTTACTATCTATTTTGCGGTCAGACAGCGGAAAATAGGATCCCCGCCAAGTGTAATAGTCTATAAATATAAGGTTTCAGTGTTCAGGTGTCAGGTGTCAGGGCAATGGAGACACGGGCAACTGGCCAGAAGCTAGAAGCCAGCGGCCAAAACGCTGAGAACCGCACACGCGGGCGGGATCACTACACGTAACAAGCTCTTGACACCTGACACCTGACACCTGAAACCTATTCTCTTGTAACCCCGCGATATTTCCGTGGGGCCGCCAGCCAGCAAAAACCGCAGGAAAGTAAAAAGGTGACAATTACAAGGATAAAAGCCAGCTGATAGCTCTGGGTTTTGTCAAATATAAATCCCGCAATCCAGGCACCAAAAGCAGCGGCGATTCCGATGCCCGCTTCCAGAAAGCCAAAGATAAGACCAAAAATTCTTCCCTTAAATAGATCGGCGGCCACGGCCATGAATATCGGAGCGGTAACCCCCCATCCCATCCCGAAAAGAACAAAAAAGCTGTAGGTAAAAAAGGCGGACCCGTGGAACTCAAATAAAAGCAGGGAGCCGGCACCCAAGCAACCGCATACAATTCCCATCGTATAGGTGAGCTCGCGACTGATACGGTCGGAAAGCCAACCCCAAAAAACGCGAAAGATCGATGAGACAATGCCGACCATTGCGAGAATAAAGGCCGCCGTCATTTTACCCGTTCCTTGATCAACCAGAAATCTTACCTGGTGCACGATGATGATAAAAATACCGATAGACCCGAGGAACGGGAAAATGATCAAGGCCCAAAAACGCAGGGTATGAGCAGCCTTTCTAAGGGTCCAATCGTTATCCGGTGTGTTGCTGGGCCGGTCCTGCGAAAATTGCTTATGATTCGAATCCGACGGGTTCGATCCGTCCGGATGTTGTCCGAGTTTGTGGGGTTTATGTCTTAAAAAAAGAGCATTGGCCGGCACTAAAATGATAAAAACAAGGCAGCCGGTGATAATAAAGGTCACCCGCCAGCCCCACATCGAAATAAAACTTTGAGACATGGGAACCAGCACAAAGGTACCCAGTCCCATGCCGGAGACGGCAATCCCACTGGCCAACCCGCGTTTTTTTTCAAACCAGTGTGCTAAAATCGCTGAGTAACTGACGATACCGATGCACGAAATGCCGGTCCCCGCAACCACACCATAAAAAATGTAAAATTGAGCGAGGATTTCGATTCTGCTGCAGAGCATCAGGCCGACGGCAAGAATCAGAATTCCGGGTGCAATCACGCGGCGGGGACCGAAGCGGTCGATCAAACCGCCCACCAGGGGCGCCATAAAAGTATAGGTGATCATGGCGATGGATTGCACTCCCGCCGAGCCCGCGCGACTCCAGGGAAATTCATCCAGTAAGGCCACATAAAATACCGAGAAACTGGACCGGATCCCAAACCAAAAGGCCATTGATATCAGCGCCACTGCAACAATGATCCATCCGTAGTAGAATTTTGATCTATCGGCTAACTTTTCAGCTATACGCATTGATTTTTCATCCCCAGACGTTTGGTTGAATTGCCTTTTGGCTTGACAACAAATCCTTCGGAAGGTAGCTTTTTTCACATACAACGGGTATTGTCAAGCAGGTCTTATCGTGCTTTTTAGGTCCTCTCTTTGGAAGTAACGGCAAATTCTAAGGACGCAAACTTACGAGCGTCGCTTTGTGTGTCCAATATGCATCTTCCCAGATTTGAACACCTTTATCCGGCATCAATAAAAGAGGCCGCCCGATTGCTAAAACAACATGGCTCGAATGCACGATTAGCTGCAGGCGGCACAGATCTTTTTCCCCGCATGAAACTCGGCCTCACCCAGCCGGAAGTGGTCGTCAGCCTTAAAGGCCTATCGATCGATTCCCCGGGTATTGCCGAAGGAGGCAAACTGCGCTTAAATGCCCTGATGCCGCTGGCCGATGTTGCACGCACAGCAGAAGTACGCGAGAGAGCGCCATTGCTGGCAGAGGCGATCGGATCGGTGGGATCCAATCAGATTCGGCATATGGGGACGCTGGGCGGCAATATCTGTTTGGAGAATCGCTGTTCCTACTACAATCAATCCCACACATTTCAATTTGTCGAACCTTGCTTCAAGCGCAATGGCAGCCGGTGCTATCTTATTCCAAAGGGGAAAAAGTGTGTGGCCGTCTCTCAGGCCGATACGGTGCCGGCCCTCATTTGCCTGGATGCAAAAGCGCTGATCACCGCTGCCGACAACAGCCGGCAGGTGCTTCTGGAGAAGCTTTACACCGGCGATGCCTTGAAGCCCTTAGCCCTTTCTCAGGATGAAATTGTCGATAAGGTCATCATTCCGCAACCGCAATCAATACGGGGCACCGCTTTTTCCAAGTTCAGTTTAAGGGCAGGTTTGGAATTCGCTGCGCTCACAGTCGCCGTGCGTCTGGATATGGCCGACAAGGGTGACAGCTGTGCCGCCGCCCGCATCACAGTGGGCGCCGTATCATCAGGACCCGTTAGAGCCCGGAAAGCCGAAAAGGCCATGGCCGCAGAACCGCTTTCCGACAAACTATTTCAGGAAATCGCCGAAATCGTTGCCAGCGAGATCCATCCGGTTATGCATCACGGGTACTCAATTCCGTTTCTGAAAGAATGCTTAAAGACCCAAACCTATCGAACGCTTGTCCGGGCGGCCGAACGCGCAGGAAACCATAGATAAGGTTAAACCGCTTGAGAAATAAAATTAAGCGATCAGGGGCACAGGTGTGAAACGACTCATTGAACTTAGTGTTAATGGTGAAACCTATGAACTGGCAGTGGAGCCCAACGCCACTCTGGCTGAGGTCCTTAGAGATCAGATCGGTTTGACCGGCACCAAAGTGTCCTGTGGCACCGGGGAATGCGGGACCTGCACCGTTTTAATGGACGGCAGGCCGATTTTATCCTGTTTGGCTTTGGCGGTCGATTGTCAGAAGCAGTCCATTTTAACAATAGAAGGATTGTCGGTCGCTGAAAAACTGACTCCCGTGCAACAGGCTTTTCACGAATGCGGTGCGATTCAGTGCGGCTTCTGTACGCCGGGCATGGTGTTATCCGCCACCGCTTTGCTGGAATCCAATCCGAAGCCCTCAACGCGGGAAATCCAGAAAGCCCTTGAGGGCCATTTGTGCCGCTGCACGGGGTACAATAAGATTATTGAGGCTGTCCAGCAGGCAGCCGAGAAGATGACACCCAAGGTAAAGTGAAAGAAATTGAGATTAAGAATAAACCTTTAATTTAACCCGTTCAGATGTCCGCAAACGAAAAAGATCCCCGACGATTAACCTATGTCGGACAGCGGATCCCCCGCAGGGACGGACCTGAAAAGGTTACCGGCCGGGCGAAATATACCGGGGATATCCACCTGCCCGGCATGCTGGTCGGCCGGATCCTGCGAAGCCCGCATCCACATGCCGGAATCCGCAATATTGATACTTCCCGGGCAAAGCGTTTAAAAGGGGTGCGGGCGGTGGTCACGGCCCGGGATACGGCCGGCATAAAACACGGCTTCGTGGAAACCCCGAGATATCCGCCCGACCAGAATCCGCTGGCAACCGATCGGGTACGGTTCGTGGGTGAGGAAGTAGCGGCAGTGGCAGCCACGGACCCTTATGTCGCCCAGGAGGCTTTGAGCCGCATTCAGGTGGACTATGAGCCGCTTGCTGCTGTCTTTGAACCTGAAGAGGCCATGCAGCCCGGGGCCCCGGAGATTCATCCCACCCATCCAAAAGTAAAAGAGCCCCTGGTTAATATCGCCGGTAAAACCCAATCTGAGTGGGGTAACGTTGAGGATGGATTTAAGCGGTCCGATTATGTCCGCCAAGACCGATTTGAGAGCCATTTAAGGACCCATGGCTATCTGGAACCTCAGATCACATTGGCCAGTTTTGAACCCGCCGGCAAGCTCAATATCTGGACCTCTTCAATGGGACCGTTTTTAAAAAGAGCCAAACTGGCCCGGACCCTTGATCTGCCTTTATCTGCAGTGCGGGTGCAAAAGGCCTGGGTGGGAGGCGCATTTGGCGGAAAAATCGACCTCTTCGCGCATGAATTTTGTGCGGCTTTGCTTTCGATGAAATCGGGCCGGCCGGTAAAGATTGAAGCCTCGCGCGAGGAAATATTTGCTGCCTACCGTCATGGTCAACCCCTGATTGTGGAAGTAAAGACCGGTGTCAAAAAAGACGGAACGCTCGTCGCCCAACAATTCCATGTCATTAATAATTGTGGCGCCTTTCGGGGAAGCGGGGTGGTGGTTATTTTTTTGGTATGGGGATTTATCATGGTTCCCTACCGGCTGCCCCATCTAAAATATGAGGGCTACGCCGTCTATACCAATAACCCGATTCGTGCGCCTCAGCGCGGGCATGGCGCGCCCCAGATCCGGTTTGCGGTGGATTCCCAGCTGGATATGATTGCCGCGGAACTGGGACTAGATCCCATCGAGATCCGGCTCAAGAATGCCCGTAAACCGGGTGAACAGCTCCCCAATGGGGATAACGTCCATAATTGTGGGCTACGCGAATGTATTGAAAAGGCCGCTGCGCGGACAGACTTTCGGAAAAAATACAGCCAAAATCGATCGGCGGCCCTTTCTAAAGATTCCCGGCGCCGCGGCATCGGCATCGGCGTCAGTTCTTTTATGACCGGGAGCTTAATCTATCCCAGCAGTTCTTCGGCAATGGTCAAAATGAATGATGACGGTTCGGTCACCTTGCTGAC
>JASFGM010000043.1:0-10463 GCA_050123755.1 Desulfobacterales bacterium | reverse complement strand
TCCGACAGAGGCTATGTGCTGGCCATGGGGCAGAACCATTTTGACGGGTCAGCCGACACGATCCTCAATGATCCCCAGATAAAAGAAGCTTTTTTAGGCGGCTAATTCCGGTTGCAAAACCTCATATATAAGACTTGCTCAGATCTTCAATTAAAGCCAACGAATCTCAGAATCATGTTGGATAGGTTTTAAACTCCTTAGAAGTGGTTTCAAAACCTCAGATCAGGTTCAAGGGCAAGGCGCAGGCCGATCGAGAAAGCGCAGCATACATGGGTATGTGAGCATTTATCGGAGGTCTGCAACGCAGCCATTGGACCTCAGATGGGGTTTTGAAACCACTTCTAGTGATTCAGCCGCGGAGATATGATGAATTTCACAAAAATCATAACCGCAATTGATACCCATACAGAGGGGAATCCGGAGCGGGTCGTTACGGGCGGGATACCATCTATTCCCGGCAAAACGATGCTTGAGAAATCAAAGTATGCACGCGATCATTTGGATTATCTTCGCACCCTGCTGGTACATGAACCTCGGGGACACAGCAATATGTACGCCGCTCTCCTTGTTCCGTCTGCCGTAGAAGAAGCCGATATCGGGGTGCTGTATTTAGAGCCGGGTGGGTATGTGACCATGTGCGGCCATGGAACCATTGCGATCTGTACCGTTTTGATAGAAACAGGCATCATTAAAGCACGGGAGCCTGAAACCGATATCGCGCTGGATACGCCCGCCGGGCTCGTGCGGGCCAAAGTGGCCGTAAAGGAGGGAAGGGCCGAATCCGTTACCATCCGCAACGTACCCTCCTTTCTATATAAGGCGGATGTGGAACTGGATGTTGCCGATTTGGGATGCGTGAGGCTGGATATTGCTTACGGGGGCAACTTTTACGCTATTGTGGAGGCTGAAAGGGTGGGTCTGGAGGTAAAAACCGAGAACGCGAATAAACTCATATCATTGGGTACAAAGATATGGCAGGCCGTGAACCAACAGGTTGAGATCCATCACCCTCAAGAACCACAGATCGATTGTATCAATTATGTAGAGTTTTGCGCTCCCGCGACCCATTTAAAGGCCAGCATGAAGAATGCCGTGGTCGTACCGCCGGCAGGCATGGACCGGTCTCCTTGCGGTACGGGGACCTGTGCCAAGATGGCAACCCTCTATTCAAAAGGCAAACTCAGCCTGAAGGAGGAATTTGTTCACGAAAGCATCATTGGAACGCTTTTTTACGGTGAACTCATAGAGGAAACGAAAGTGGGACAATATCCGGCTGTAATTGCAACCATTCGAGGCAGCGCATATATCACCGGGATTCACCAGTTTGTTGTTGATCCCAGAGACCCGTTTCCCGGCGGCTTTCACCTCGGGAAAATAGAGAAGCTGTATGGATTTGGATTTAAAAACCAGTAAGGCCCAAGCGCCTGAAGAGACACATTATAAATGCTTTAAAAGGGGAGATTATTGTGAAAGTACTTAAAGGCATCTGCACCGCCTTGTGCACACCATTTTCAGATGATGGTGAAAAAGTTGATGAAGCCGCATTGAAAGACCACATCGATTCGATGCTAGAAGCCGGAACGCATCTTATTCTGGTTTGTGGCGGTACGGGTGAATTTGCTTATTTGCGGCCCGCGGAAAGAAAAAAAATTGCCGAAGTCGCTTCCAAACATATCAACGGCAGAGCCGGCTTTATGGTTCAAACATCGGCCATCAATACCGCCGACGCGATCGAATACGCCCGGCATGCCGAAGGCGCCGGTGCGGATTGTTTGCTGATTTTACCGCCTTATTTTGAAGGACCGGATGACCAGGGGGTCTATTATCATTATGAGCAGATCGCCGAGGCCATTAAGATTCCGATCATGGCTTACAATATTCCGGCCCATTCGGGCATTGATCTTACCCCGCCTTTATTTAAACGTCTTATGGAGATCGATAACGTCCGGTACATCAAAGACAGCACCGCAGATCTCGTTCGGATCCAGGAACTGCTTGCCATCGGCGCCAGGGTATTCAATGGGGCCGATCCGATTGCATTCTTTGGCCTGGTAGCCGGATGCCCTGGGTGCGTATGGGGAGCTCCCAATGCGATGCCCAAGGAGGCTGTCGATCTTTATAACAGCGTCGCTACGGGGAAACTGGCTGATGCCGCGGATCTATGGAAACGCATGTTTCCTGCCAACCTTTTCTTCTGGACCCACGTATACAATGCATCGGTCAAGGCCGCCACGAATCTATCCGGAAGAAAAGTGGGCCCCTGTCGCAAACCCGTTCAACCTCTGACGGATGCTGAAATGGGCGAACTGCGGGAATCTTTAAAGCCGTTGGGAATATAAATTTGGGGTTTCAGGTTTCAGTGTTCAGCTGTCAGGAATAAGTAGGTTTCAGGTGTCAGGTGTCAGAATTCGAAGGGCTGACACCTGACTCCTGAACACTGAAACCTGATATGAGAAACCTTCAATTTAGCCCTGAACCTTTGAACCCAGAACCTAAGTTATGAAAGGCACCCACCATGAGAATTACGCGCGTATTTTCGTCGATCGATACCCATACCGGCGGGCAGCCCACCCGGACAATTACCGGGGGTATTCCATACATCCCGGGAGCCACCATTGTGGAGAAGATGACCCATTTAAAGCAAAACATGGACTGGATACGAACGGCTTTGATGTTTGAACCGCGGGGCCACGACATCATGTCCGGTGTTATTCTAACCGAACCGACTCACGCCGAAGCGGATATCGGGGTCATTTTTATTGAAACCACCGGCTACCTGCCCATGTGCGGCCATGATACCATCGGTGTCTGTACCGCCCTGGTGGAAACCGGTATGGTCAAGGTGGAGGAGCCGGTTACCCATATCATATTGGACACCCCGGCCGGATTGACCCGTATTCGTGTGGATGTGGAAAACGGCAAAGCCAAGAGCGTCACCTTTAAAAACATACCCTCATTCGTGCTGGCTGAAGATGCCGAAGTCGATGTACCGGGTTTTGGGAAACTGATCATGGATGTTGCTTACGGCGGCAATGTGTATGCGATCCTTCCGGCGGACGCCGTCGGCCTTGAGATCCGTCCCGAAAATGCGCGCAAGGTGATTGACATCGGCAGAAGGATCAAAACGGCGGTAAATGCCCAGGTGAAGATACGGCATCCTGAAAAAGATTTTATTAATGAATGCACGCATGTGGAGTTTTACGGCCAACCCACCTCACCGGAAGCCCACCTGAAAAATACGGTTTTTTTTGCTGAATCCGGAATCGACCGATCGCCATGTGGGACGGGCACTTCCGCCAAGCTTGCCGTTATGCATGCCAAGGGCGAGTTGAAGCTCAATCAGGAATTCGTCCACGAGAGTATCATCGGGAGCATATTTAAGGCCAGAATCGTCGCGGAGACCCGTGTCGGTCCATTTAGCGCGATTGTCCCGGAGGTAACCGGAAGTGCGCATATTATGGGAATCAATCAGTTATTCATAGATCCTGATGATCCCCATGGGAAGGGCTTTCTCTTGAGTTAAAAAAATGGAGGATATTTAAATGGAAAAATTGAGAGGTACTTTTACGGTGATGGTGACCCCTTTCACGCCGGATGAAAAGCTGGATAAAAAAGGATTTTGTGCAAACATTGATTGGTATATCGAGGAAGGGGTCCATGGTGTTATTTGCCTGGGAAGTACCGGCGAGTTTGCTAATCTGACAATTGAAGAGCGCAAAAGCATCATTGATCTCACTGTCGATCAGGTCAAGGGCCGCGTTCCGATAATCGCAGGTACGGCTGCCAACTCAACGCGTGCGACCGTTGAAATGACAAAATATGCGCAAGGCGCCGGTGCTGATGCCGCCCTCATCGTCGCGCCTTTTTATGGCTTGCCGACTCAGGAAGACCTATATGAACATTACAAGTCCATATCGGAAAATGTGTCAATTCCGATTATGGTCTATAACAATCCCGGGTTATCAGGTGTCGACATGTTACCCCCTCTCGTTGAAAGACTCGCAGTGCTTGATAACATCTTGTATCTTAAAGAAAGTACCGGGGATATAAAAAGGATTCACGAATTATTGCGACGGTGTGGCGACAGCATCGACATATGGTGTGGATGGGACGATCTGGCCTATGAATTTTTCCTTTTAGACTGCCCGGGTTGGGTGGCCCCAATCGCAAATTTTATGCCCAAGACCGCAGCTGAGCTCTTCAGGCTGGCTGAAAAGAAAGCGTATGAAGAAGCCAAGGCACTTTTTTTCAAGATGCTTCCATTGTTGAGCTACCTGGAAGAGGGTCAACTATTAGCTAAAGTAAAAGAGGCCATGAACATGATCGGCAAAGCGGGCGGAAAGCCGCGAAAACCCTTTCTCCCCATTACTGAAGAACAAAAGGGTGAATTACGCAGGATGTTAAGCGAGGTCGGATTAATCTAGTGTTGTGTCCCGCAAATAATTTACAAAATACAGTGGTATCTTAGGTTTCAGGTGTCGGGTGTCAGGTGTCAGGATTCAATGATTGAGGAATTCAGGAATTGAGGGATTTAGGAATTAGAATGACAGAATGCCTAAAGCCCTCCCAAGCCAGGTTCTCCGGGCTTGGATTCTTTACTCTGGAGATAAGATGAAGACAGGTAAAACTGCTGATGTCGTCGTCATCGGCGGAGGCGTCGTCGGAACAGCGATTGCCTACTTTCTGGTGCGGAATAACATGGACGTCATTCTGGTGGAAAAGGGAGCCATTACTGCCGGCACCTCCGGTAGGTGTGAAGGCGATGTTTTGGTTTCTGATAAGGTGCCCGGGTTCGACAGTCGATTGACCAAACTCAGTCAGGACCTTTTTCCGGAAATTGCGAATGAATTAGATTATGATATCAGTTGGACACGGAAGGGAAGCCTGCTGGCTATTGAAAACGAAAAAGAAATGGAGGTGGCAAAAACGTTTTGCGCCCAGCTGGCTGCCGAAGGACTGCCGGTCAGAATTCTGGATCAGTATGAGGTCCACGAGGATGAACCCTATCTGGCCCCTGATGTTGTTGGTGGTATGGAAACGGATTGTGACGGTTCCCTGAACCCTATGGCCCTGGCCTATGGACTGGTTCATGGCGCAAAAAAGCTGGGGGCGAAAGTCCTGACGCATCGTGCTGTGACCGACATTCGGCTGGATGCCGATGGCTGTATTGAGAGGGTCGTTATCGAAAAAGAGGAGATCGTCACCAAGCGGGTCGTCAATGCCGCCGGCGCCTGGGCACCGGAAATTGGCAAACTGGTGGGGCTGGACATCCCGATCAGGCCCAGACAGGGCCAGATGCTCGTGGCTGAGCGCACGTTCCCCGTTGCCAGACGAAAAGTAATGGAATTCGGATATATGATGGCCAAATTTGAAAGCAGTGATTATACTCGCAATGTAACAACCGAAATGGAAAAATACGGGGTTGCGCTTGTGTTTGAACCCACCGAAGCAACGAATTTTCTCATCGGCAGCAGTCGCCGCTTCGTGGGCATGGACACGTCATGCCACATCGACGTTCTCCGTGCCATGGCCCAGCGAGCCATTCGGTTTTTTCCCGTGATTAAGGATATTAAAACCATTCGCAGTTATGCAGGACTCAGGCCTTTTACACCGGATCATCTGCCCATCATATCAGAAACCGAAATACCGGGATTCTACGTGGCTGCGGGTCATGAAGGCGATGGCATCGGTTTATCGCTTATCACCGGAAAATTAATATCCCAAATGATTTGCGACGAACCACCGGCAATACCAATCGAGTCCTTAAAACTAAGCCGATTTAGGGATGAAACAGCCGGTTTTTCTCAAGCGCATTAAATTAGGAATTGCTAAATGAACAACGGTGATAAGTTCGAAATTGAAGTGGATGGAAAAACCATTTTAGCTTATAGCGGGCAGACAATTGCAGAGGCGCTGTTGGCCAGCGGCTTGAGGGTTTTAGGGGTGACCCGCAAGCATGCGCCCCGGGGCGTCTATTGTGGAATGGGTATTTGTTATGAGTGCAGGATGATGGTCAATGGCATACCCAATGTTCGCACTTGCATGACCCTGGCCACACCCGGTTGCAAAGTAATTACGCAAGATGATTCAAGGATAACGCTTGAAAAATGAAAGAAGTTGATCTGGTCATTATCGGAGGAGGCCCGGCGGGGATCACGGCCGCAACTGAGGCAGCCCGCATCGGAGTCTCTGTCGCTCTCATTGATGAAAACGAGAACCTGGGCGGAAAAGTGTTTGGCCCGACGGGCAACGCTATCAAAGGCAGTGCCTCGGATAAAATCGAGAAAGACATTGGGAGTCAAATACTGAAAGGCTTTAATCGGGTTAGGGATAAAATATCAGTATTTTTGAACACGGAGGTATGGGATATTGTTGATCAACGAATAGTGTCGCTTTACCCGAGAGACGGCTCTGACAAACAAATAAAAGGCATCAAGGGTGAGAAATTGATTATTTCCATTGGCGCCTTTGAAAAAGCAATTCCTTTCCCGGGGTGGACCCTTCCCGGTGTGTTTTCGGTCGGTGGGTTGAACACGCTGGTTAAAAAGAAAATTCTGCCTGGTGAAAGATTTTTACTTGCCGGAGCAGGTCCATTACAGCTCGTACTGGCAAATCATTTAATCAATGCCGGGGCCAACTTGAGCGCTATTGTTAATGCTGCCTCCCTAAGAGACATTACGGCAAGTGCCTTCCCGCTTTTTGCAAGTATTGACTCCCTCAAGTTACGATCCGGATTTGACTACCTGCGGAACATCAAAAGGCATAACATACCGATTTATCGCTCTCATATTATTTCCAAAGTATATGGTAGCAGCGAGGTAGAAAAGGCGGAGATTGTAAAGATTGATCGATCCTGGAATCCGCTAAGGGGAACGGAAAAGGAAATCAGTGTCGATACGATTGCTTACGGATTCGGTCTGATTCCGTGTACCGAGCTGACCCGGCTCTGTGGATGCAAACATATCTACGATGAACGTCTCGGCTATTGGAGAGTCGAACTTAACGATAGGATGGAGACCACAGTACCCGGAGTATTTGCCGCCGGCGATGGTCTGACCATCAAGGGTTATTCTGCGGCTATCGAGGAGGGCAGAATTGCTGCTCTGGAGGCCTGCACCCAGCTTGACCGGGTGGACAGAAGCGAAGCCGATAGATTACTGCGGCCCTCGTTAAGAAAATTGAAACGATTCAATCGATTTGGTCAAATCATGGATGCCATCTCAACGCCGAGGCCGGGGATATTCAATATTCTGTCTGATGATACGATTGTATGCCGCTGCGAAGAGGTAACCATGCAGGATGTGATCTCTGCGGTGGCGGCCGGCGCCAGAGATGTGAACGATATTAAAAGAAGAACCAGACTGGGAATGGGGCACTGTCAGGGACGTTTCTGCGGTCAAGTTATAAACGAATTAATATGGAGATTGACGGGCGTTCGCAAACGGCGCGAAATTTTCACACCTAGAATCCCGGCCAAACCGGTACCTTTTGCGTGTCTTACGGGGGAATAGAAAAATGGGTTACCGTTCTAAAGACCAAAAGCTTTTTTCGGGAGATGGCGCCGCCCATCGGCGGGCCATTTACAAGGGGTGCGGATATGATGATGTTGATCTTTCGCGGCCATTGATCGGGGTGGTTAATACGTGTAACGATGCTGCTCTGGGGCATGTGCATCTTGATAAACTAGCCGAACACGTCAAGGCGGGAATCTGGCAGGCAGGTGGAACACCCTTTGAATTTGGTACCATTTCCACCTGTGGGGAAATCGCCATCGGCACGCCGCATTTGCGCTATGAGATGGTGATTCGGGATGTGATCGCTTCCTCAATAGAAATCATGGCCAATGTTGAATTATTTGACGGATTGGTTCTGCTGGCCTCCTGCGACAGCATTATTCCGGGAGTCATCATCGGCGCGATGAGGGCCGGGCTTCCAAGCATTTTTCTCTCAGGCGGACCGCAACTGCCCGGAAGATTTGAGGACCGGCAGGTGGTCATGTCCGAACTGGGTCAGGAGGTATTCGGCGCCCGGCCCAAGGCCAAAGAAAAGCAGCAGCGACTGCGGGCTTTTGAAGATCAGGTGTGCCCGGGACCGGGAGCATGTTCATTGATGGGAACCGCCAACACGATGCAAATAATTGCCGAAGCCTTAGGCATGGCACTGCCGGGCTCATCGACGGTTCCGGCCGTCTACGCTGAAAAATTGAGATTTGCCAAAAGGACCGGCAGAAGGATTGTGGAGATGGTCAAAAGCGATTTGCAGCCCGCGGCGATCGTGACAAAGGCGAGTCTCTTAAACGCAATCATGGTAGAGATTGCGATTGCAGGATCCACCAATGCGGTTATGCATCTGATCAGCTTTGCCAGAGAGATGGGGATTGGTGTAGGTCTGGATGACTTTGATCGACTTTCCAGAAAGGTACCGGTTATTTCCAGGGTCATTCCAACCGGACGTGCCACGGTTGTTGATCTGTATAATGCCGGGGGGGTACCCGCCATCATGGGTGAGCTTTCATCCATGCTGGATCTTAGTGCGATGACGGTCTCAGGAGAAACGGTGGAAGAAATTATTAAAGATGCCGGATCGACCGATACTGCAGTGCTCACAACAATCGAAGATCCGGTTCTTGCGAGCGGCGGTATTGCGGTGCTGAAAGGCAGCCTGGCGCCGTCAGGTGCCATATGCCGGATCACAACTATTCCGGCAAACCGAATGACTCACAGGGGGCCTGCGCGGGTATTTCACTCGGATGAAGAAGCCTACCAGGCCGTCACAACCGGAAAAATAGAACCGGGCGATGTGATTATTATCCGTTACGAAGGACCCGTGGGCGCTCCCGGCATGCGAGAGATGATGATGACCACAGATGCACTGGTGGGCGCGGGCAAGGCTGACGATGTTTTTGTGGTTACCGACGGCCGGTTTTCAGGCTTTACCGAAGGATCCGCCATCGGTCATGTGGCCCCTGAAGCGGCAATTGGCGGCCCCATAGCCATCGTGGAAGAAGGCGATCCCGTCATGATCGACATACCTGCTAGGAAATTGGATCTGGATATTTCTGAAAAAGAAATTACCAGACGGTTGGAAGCCTGGTCTCCACCGCCCGCGAAGGTGAAACGCGGGATTCTAGCTGTTTATGCCAAAACTGCTTTACAGGCCCACGAGGGCGCCATGATAGACGACAAATTGAGAAATATAGGCACTTGATCCAAAATGAAGGAGGTTACCATGAGTGAGGATCTTTGCGGGTATTTTGGAAAACAATTAAGAATTTCTCTCGATACCAAAGAAACAAGTGTGGAGGAAATCGATTCCGCAGTTCTTAAAAAATATTTAGGAGGGGTTGGTTACGGTGCCAGGGTGCTTTATGATGAGATCGAAAAGGGCATTGATCCTCTTTCTGCGGATAACAAGATCATTTTTGCCACCAGTCCCTTAACGGCAAACAATATCCCGGGCGGGGGCAGCATCATGCTTTGCTTCAAGTCGCCATTAACCCGTGTCTGGGGAGAGTCGAGGTGCGGCGGTGATTTTGGGCCTGATATGAGAAGGGCCGGATTTGATGCGCTGATCATAGAGGGTAGAGCCGCAGAACCGGTTTTCCTTGTAATTAATGATGACGACGTTACGCTTAGACCTGCCGGGCATATGGTCGGAAAAAAAGTCACCGAAAAGATAGCCATCATACGGGATGAGTTAAATGATCCTAAAATTTCTGTCATGTGCATCGGGCCGGCAGGAGAAAAACGGGTAAAAATTGCCACCGTTATGTTAGGGCACCGCGCCGCAGGAAGATGCGGTGGCGGAGCCGTCATGGGATCGAAGAATCTCATGGGTATTGCAGTCAATGGCTCACATCAAGCTAAAGTCGCCAATCCGGAGAAAATGAAAACGGCCATAAAAAATGCAATGAACATCATCCGAGAAAACGAGACAGCCGCCGGATTCAAGGAACACGGAACACCGGGGGATATGGGACCCAATGATGCCGCCGGGGACTGGCCGACAAAAAACTGGCATTCCAATTCCTGGGGAAAGGGAGAAGAACTTTACGATAAGTTCTTTGAACATCATCTGGTAAAAAATAATGGATGCTATCGAGGATGTCCCATTGCCTGTGGTAGAATCGCAGATGTTAAGTCGGGTAAATTTCAAACCCCCGCGCACGAGGGCAGTGAATATGAGTCTCTTTCCGCATTTACGGCCTTTGTGTTGAATGAAAATATTGAGGCCGCAATTCATAGTACCTATTTATGTAATGAATATGGTATCGATACAATCTCTGCGGGCGCGCTGATTGCGTTTGCCATGGAATGTTATGAAAATGGTATTTTAACAAAAGAAGATGTTGCGGGTATGGATCTGAGCTGGGGTAACCCGGAGGCACTTCCCGAGCTTGTGAGGATGATATCATTCAGAGAAGGTATCGGTGATAAGCTTGCGGAGGGTGTCAAAGTTGCTTC
>JASFGM010000042.1:0-10480 GCA_050123755.1 Desulfobacterales bacterium | reverse complement strand
AGGGTAAGATTAGTGAACCTCTCAAATGTTTCCGGCCCCAAAAAACCGCAAACAAAGGTTGCAGGAGCGTAACAGTTTTCTCGGCGGAAAGGAAGCAGAAAGTGTTATAAAAAATTTAAGCGATATTTCTACCCATAAGACCTTCTGGATCAGAACTTGTCTTGCCAATTCTTTTATGATAGGCAATTTTTCGATACCGGCACAGGCTTTTCTCAAGCGCATGGAAAATATAGGGACGAAGAAAATTCGCTTTCAGGGGATGGGAGCCCTCATGGCAAAAATGCTTACTGAGGAAAAGGGATGATTTGCACTGAGGTGTAAATGATTTCACAGTTAAAACAGGGTGATACTGGAATGGAAAATTTGATTTATCTTGACAATGGCGCAACTTCCTATCCCAAACCGGATGAAGTCTATACCTTTATGGACTCTTTTTACCGGAGCTTCGGGGTCAACCCGGGAAGATCCGGATATGATCTGTGCATGGAAACCGGTGCATTGGTAGACACAACCCGGAAGATGCTCGCCGACTTTTTTAATGGAAATGATCCAAACCGATTATGCTTTTCGTACAACTCCACCGACGCCCTTAACCTGATCATTTTCGGTATGTTAAAACAGGGCGATCATGCCATCACAACAACCCTTGAACACAATTCCGTTCTCCGGCCGCTTTATCATCAAAACAAATTTAACGATGTAGCGGTCGACTACATACCATTCGATGCTAACGGATTTGTCGAACCTGATGATATCAAGCAAAAAATCAAAGCGAATACCCGGCTGGTTATCGTCAACCATGCCTCCAATGTGATCGGCACGATTCAGCCTGTGGAGGCCATTGGGCGCATCTGCCGCGAATACGGCGTTCCCTTTGCTGTTGATGCCTCTCAGTCCGCTGGCAAGATTCCCATTGATATTGAGCAATTACACATTGATGTGGTTTCCTTTACCGGCCACAAATCCTTGTTAGGGCCGACTGGCATCGGTGGCCTGTATGTAAGCGAGGGGGTTAATATCCGGCACACGCGTGCCGGAGGGACAGGCGTCCGGTCTGCTGATCGAATGCACCTGGAGGAATATCCTTACAGGCTTGAGTACGGTACCGGCAATATCATGGGCATCGCCGGATTGCATGCCGGTTTAAAGTGGATAACGGAGAGAGGCATCGATTCGATTCACCATCATGAAATGAAACTGACCCGCATGCTAAGGGACGGCCTCAGTGAACTGGATGGTGTGTCGCTCCATTGTCAGGATGACCTGGTCGATCATATCGGTGTTATCAGCTTCAATATAGACGGGATGGAGGCGCTCAATACGGGCACCCTATTGGATGGCGAATATAATATTGCCTGTCGCACCGGACTTCATTGCGCGCCGCTTGTGCACGACCAACTGGGTACCGCTCAAATCGGAGGGTCGGTTCGCATCGGTATTGGTCCTTTTAATACCGAGGACCACATCAAAACCGCAATCGAAGCCATCGGAGAAATTGTTGATTTTCAAAAGAAGAAGTAAAAAGTCCGCCATCGATCCCTGAATTCCGCTCCTCCCGTCCGATGAGTTTTTTCCTTGACAAATTCCGGGGAACCTCCTATAAACATTTTCCACGGCTACTTTATAGCTAAATTATAGTTAGATTATAGCCAAAGGCTCGCCGACTCCCACCTCTGGGCCGGATCGGGTCGTCAGCAAAATCATAAACAAATTCAATCGGTTTACAGAACCATCCTCTGATTAATCAAAAAAATGCCACGGATTAAGGTAATTTAGAAGGGAAAAAAATGAGGTACGCAGAAACAGGGTTTCATTTAGAAATTGATCTATCCCGAGGAAGCATTGAGCGGGTAGCAACTGATCCAAGATTGACTGAACTTTATCTGGGGGGGCAGGGTACTGCCGCGAAGATGCAATGGGATCGGGTTCCTCCTGAGGTTGAACCCTTTTCTCCCGATAATCTACTCATATTCAGCGCCGGTATTTTAATTTCCACACCGGTTCCCGGTGCCAATCGTACCGCTGTTGATACCTTTTCGCCCCAGACAAACTTGTATTCACATTCATTATTTGGCGGATTTTTTGGACCGGAACTGAAACATGCCGGTTACGACAAAATCGTCATCCGCGGCAAGGCCTCCGATTTGGTTTATTTGTGGATAAACAATGACAAAGTTGAAATACGCGATGCCGGCCATCTCCAGGGGAAAGGCGCTCTAGAAACTGGAACACTTATTAAAGAGGAGTTGAAGGAAACTGAAGCCCAGGTGGCCGCTATCGGCCTGGCCGGTGAAAACAAGGTCTATATGGCGACCATCGAACACGCTAACTCCAGCGCCTCTCGAGGAGTAGGGGTGATCATGGGAGATAAAAAGTTAAAGGCGATCGCTGTTCGTGGAACAAAGGACATCCATGTTGCCCGACCGGCTGAACTTTTTGAGATATGCAATCCCATGTATCAGGCAATTTATGACAACCCGTATTGTGGGGATGTTTTTTTGCATGAAGATGACGAAGAATGGCACGTCAATAATTTCGCCTGGGGCAATGCGCGTGAGCGCCAAAAAGGTTGGTGGAACAAAGAGCGTGAAGAGAAGTGGAAGGCGCTTTCTGACAGCGTGCGGCTGCGATGGACGGGTTGCTATAACTGTCCGAAGGACTGCCACCAAGCGATCCGCTACCCGGGACGGCAGACATATTTCCAGAAATGTTACAGCAAACTGACCTATTGTATGGCGGCCTATAAAGAGCTGGATTTTAATTATGACATCCTTGGCGTTACTCAGGAGTACGGACTTGACGGATACTCAACGCCGCAAGTTTTGGCCTTTGGCGTTGAACTATACGAAGCCGGGATTTTAACCGACAAGGATCTGCCGGGATTTCCGTCCGACTCCGGGGAAAGATTTTTCTACCTGGTTGAAAAAATTGTCCGGCGGGAAGGGGTTGGTGATGCTTTAGCCAACGGTGTTTATTGGGCAGCCCGTCAGATTGGTAAGGGCGCAGAAGAATTTGATCATAATAGCACGAAAAAATTTGAGCAACTACCCCTCAAGCTGAAAATGATAAATTACCCCTATTTTCTTATGTATGCCACCGGTGCGAAGATGACGATCACCCAAACTGAAGGGTCCTATCCCCAGTCACCCATTGCCGATAAGAAAGAGAGAGAAGCGTTCGTAAAGAATTGGGATGCAGCACCGGAGCGGTTTAAAAAATGGTTTCTGGAATGGGAGCCACGCACACATCCATCGATTGAAGCGTCTGTCCACATTGCTGATTGGAATGAGAACATGCATTACATTGATGACGCCATCGGGACCTGCGCCTTTTTATCCTCATTTAGAGGCCAGTTTGGCGGGAGACCGCCGTATCACCTTTATAATTTACCAAATTTCATCTCGCATGCGACCGGGATGGATATTGATACAGACGCACTATGGGAAATAGCCCGCAGGAACCGAAATCTGGTTAGAGCCCTCAATGTGCGAAGAGGCTTAAGAAGAAGTGATGAGAAGCCCCCTGAGGACCACTGGCAGATAAGAGACCCTGAGATGGAAACCAAGCTGCTTGACGCCTATTATGAATTCAAGGGCTGGAACAATGACGGTATTCCCACCAAGGAAACACTGGACAAATTGAGCCTGGGTTACATAAGCGAAGACTTCGTAAAGAGGGGGATCCTGACCGATAGTGAAGATGCTCCTTCCGCAGAGAATTCGGCCAAAAAAAAGAAGAAATAAAGTGAAGGGAGTCGTAACCGTGACGGATGGGTTAAATAAGAAAATCGTTAAACAAATAAAAGTTGATCTTGATAAATGCATTGGTTGCCGTGCATGTGAGGTGGCCTGCTCCGCATTTCACGCCAATCCGAAATATAGCAGCACGAATCCCGCCAGGTCGCGTATTCGGGTGGTTGTAGATGACCTGAATGATGTGTATGTCCCGATACGCGCCGGTGATTATACGCCGGCCGAATGTACCGGCAGACATACGTATACGATTGAAGGAAAGCAATACCGACAGTGCAGCTTCTGCGGGGTTTCCTGCCCGTCCAGGGATCTTTTCAAAGAACCCGATTCCGGTTTGCCTTTAAAATGCGATATGTGTGAAGACGATCCGCCTTTAGAAGAGCCCATGTGTGTTCAGGTGTGCCCGCATGACGCTCTGACCTACGAAGAAAGGGAAGAGGAAGGCGAAGAAGAAGAGACGCGGGAAGAGATGGAGATCGGACTGGAATCATTGGCCAAAAAATATGGAATGCAGAGGGTAATGGATGCCGTTGCCCGTATGTCAATGTCAAAAAAGGGCGAAAACAGATAACTTACAATAGAGAAAGCAAAGGAATAAAAAAGACAGTGGAGACTGTAGCCCCTTTAAAAGAGATCATCGATGTCATCAAAGAGTCCGGTGGAGACGGCTTCAAGTTTTGCTATCAATGCGGATTATGCGATACGGTTTGTCCGTGGAATAAGGTTAGAAACTTTAGCATGCGCAGGATCATCCGCGAGGCGACCTTCGGTTTGACGGAGATCGAAAGTGAAGAGATGTGGCGCTGTACGACCTGCGGAAACTGTCCTCGACAGTGTCCCAGGGGAGTTAAAATAATAGAATCCGGAGTCGCCTTACGCCGAATTGCCACGGAATATGGGGTTTTCCCCACGCCTGTCCGTCCTGTCCGCACCATAAGTGCAAGCTTGACCGGCGAAGGCAACCCCTTTAACGAAAAGCGGACAGATAGGGCTAATTGGGCAGAAGGTCTGTCTGTTAAACCGTTCACCGAGGGGATGGAACTTTTATATTTTCCCGGCTGCTACCTCTGCTATGACCCAAGATTAAAAAAGGTCGCCAGCGCCACAGCCAGCATCCTTAAGCGGGCAGGGATAGATTTCGGGATACTGGGCTCCCAGGAGAGCTGCTGTGGAGAAAGCATCCGCAAGACAGGTGATGAGGAATTATTCAAACGCCTGGCCAGGGAAAACATCAAAACGTTTATCGATAACGGGGTGAAGAAAATCCTTGTTTCTTCTCCGCATTGTTACCATACCTTCAAAAACGAGTATCCCGAATTTATGGCGAACTTTGAGGTCGTTCATATCTCCCAGTATTTATTTGAGCTTATTAACGAGGGCAGGCTCGAGCTCACCGGGGAGTATGGGAAGAACGTTACCTATCATGACCCATGTTACCTGGGTCGACACAACGGCATATATGATGAGCCCCGGCAGGTCTTAAAGAAGATACCCGGTTTAGAGCTGAATGAGATGCCTGATTCACGGGCAGATAGCCTCTGTTGCGGAGGGGGCGGCGGCAGGATCTGGATGGAAACCCTAAAGGGTGAAAGGTTTTCCGACCTCAGATTAGAACAGGCTACCGGGGTCGGGGCTGAGGTGCTGGCGACTTCCTGCCCGTATTGCATCACCCATTTTGAGGAAAGCAGGCTAACCCTCCTGGATACTGAAAGCCAGGAGACTGAGGATAGTGAAGTCATAGAGATTAAGGATATTACGGAGATTATCCAAGAAGTGATTTCCTGAATCTTGCCCCGCTTTGCGGGATCAAGCATCTAATTTTATTACACTAAAGGGTTCCTCTTGCAGATGAAAGCCTCCGACTCGGGCAAAATCCAGGATTTAGAAAAGCATCAAATCTGATAAAGGCGGATAGAAATGGAAAAAGAACAAATTGAACAGCTTGGTAAAAGTCTCGCAGACACCAATTTCGGAGATGTTATGGTTGTCGGTGGTGGAATCAGCGGTATTCAAGCCTCTCTCGATCTCGCCGATTCGGGGTATAAGGTTTATCTGATTGAGAAATCACCTGCCATTGGCGGCCATATGGCCCAGCTTGACAAGACGTATCCCACAAATGACTGCTCCATGTGAATACTCTCGCCCAAACTGGTCGAGGTCGGCCGGCATCCCAACATAGAGATCATGACCTATACTGAAGTCAACGGTGTAGAAGGAGAAGCAGGAGACTTCAAGGTTACCCTGAATAAAAAGCCCAGATACGTTATAGAGGACAATTGTACGGGTTGTGCGACCTGTGTAGAGTACTGCCCGGTCAAGGTCCCTGATCCATACAATCAAGACTTATCGTCGAATAAAGCCATCCACATATACTTCTCTCAAGCCGTTCCCCTTGTCACTTATATCGATGAAAGCTGCCTTTACCTTAAAGAAAAGAAATGTGCTATTTGTGAAGGCGTCTGCCAGAATGAGGCCATAGATCTTCATCAAGAGCCGGAGAAGGTGGAAGTAAAAGTAGGGGCGATCGTTCTTTCTCCGGGTTATGAGCCATTTGACCCCAAGGTGAGGGGCGACTATGGCTACGGAAAGATGGAGAACGTGGTAACCAGTCTTGACTTTGAACGGCTCTTATGCGCTACCGGGCCTCACGAGGGCGAGATATTGCGACCTTCCGATAAGAAGCATCCCCATAATATCGCCTGGATCCAATGCGTCGGTTCCAGACAGGTCGTCCCGGGCGGCAACAGCTATTGTTCAGCCGTATGCTGCACCTATACCCAGAAGCAGGTGATTTTGACAAAAGATCATGACACCGAGGCAGCGTGTACCATATTCCATAACGATATTCGTTCCTACGGCAAGGATTTCGAAACATTTTACCATAGAACCGAGCAACTTCCCGGGGTTAGATTTATCAGAAGTTACGTATCCATCGGAAAAGAGATCCCTGAAAGCAAGAATGTAACGATCAGATACGCGACCGCCGAGGACGGTGTAAAGGAAGAGGAATTCGATCTGGTGGTATTATCGGTGGGCTTGAACCCACCTGCTGATCATAAGGATCTGGCAGATATGTACGGAGTCGAGCTCAATTCACACGGATTCTGTAAAGCAATGCCTTCCAACCCGATGGCGACCACCCGATCCGGGATCTTTGTAAGCGGAGCCTTCCAAAGTCCGTTGGATATCCCCGAATCGGTTTTTTCCGCCAGCGGAGCCGGCTCTCAATGTGGCGAATTCCTTGACTACCGGCGAGGGAAGCTGTCCAAAGAAAGAATATATCCACAGGAAAAGGATGTCTCCGAAGAAGAGGCCCGGGTGGGTGTTTTTGTGTGTCATTGCGGCGCTAATATCGGCAGGGTGGTCGATGTTCCTTCCGTGGTGGATTATGCCTCGAGTCTTGACAATGTGGTTTACGCTACGGAACAGCTATTTTCATGTGCAACTGATTCTGCCGAGTCCATAACGGAGACGATCCAGGAAAAGGGGCTCAATCGCGTGGTTGTCGCTGCCTGCTCCCCCAGGACCCTTGAACCGTTATTCCGGGATACGCTGCGCGAGGCGGGAATTAATCAATATTACTTTGAAATGGCCAATATCAGAGAACATTGCTCCTGGGTTCACGCCCGCGAAAAGGAAGATGCCACCCAAAAGGCAAAGGATATCACCCGTATGTCGGTGGCACGCGCCTGCCTTCTGCAGCCCTTACGGGAAATTGACCTGCCGGTCAATAAGACGGCGCTGGTGGTCGGAGGAGGCATCGCCGGCATGACCTGTGCGCTCTCCATAGCCAAGCAGGGACATGAGGTTTACCTGCTGGAAAGGGATGCAGACCTGGGGGGAACGGCAAGAAGAATCTATTACACGCTGGATGGGATGGATGTTCAGGCCTATTTGCGCGATCTTGTGCAACAGGTTTATCAGCACCCCTCAATACATGTATATACGGATGCCGTCATCACAGAAGCTACCGGCTATGTCGGAAATTTCGTAACCCGGGTGAAGTCCGATAGAGGGGTCGCAGAGATAAAACATGGAGCAGCCGTCATCGCTACGGGTGCCGAGGAATATAAACCCACCGAATATCTGTATGGAGAAGATGATCGGGTATTGACCCAGCTGGAGTTGGGGGAGCAAATCACCAAAGGAGAAGAAAGCCTGATCAATGCCCAGAGTCTGGTGATGATCCAATGTGTCGGCTGCCGCCAAAAGGACAGAGATTACTGCGCCCGGGTATGTTGCAGCCATGCGATAAAGAACGCCCTGAAACTAAAAGAGATAAACCCTCAGATGGATATTACCATTATCTTTCGGGATATGCGAACCTACGGATTTAGCGAGGATTATTACCGGGAAGCATCTAATAAAGATGTGAAATTCATCCGCTATGAGCCGGATGATAAACCCCAGGTGGAAGCTGCCGAGGAGGAAGGCCGGCCTGTCTTAAGGATTACTTTGCCGGATTATATATTAGGCAAGAAGATTGCGGTAGATGCCGACACCCTTGTTTTGTCTGCTGCCGTGATTCCGCCCGAGGGAAATAGAAATATATCTCAATCTTTCAAGGTCTCTTTGGGACCGGATGGTTTTTTCAAAGAAGCCCATGTCAAATTAAGACCGGTTGAGTTTGGTACAGAAGGCGTTTATCTTTGCGGATTGGCTCACTATCCCAAGCATATACCCGAAGCGATCAACCAGGCTTATGGAGCCGCAAGCCGGGCTTTAACCCTTCTCTCACACGATATTGTCACCGTCTCGGGTTCTGTTTGCGAGGTAACAGAGAACGATTGTGTATCGTGTGGCGCATGCATTACAGCCTGTACCTATGGTGCCATAGGATTCCGAGAGACAAAACAAGGCAGAAAAGCCTGGGTTAATCCGGTTCTCTGTAAAGGAGACGGCGTCTGTAACGCAAAGTGTCCAACAAATGCTATTTTTCTAAAGCACTTTACCGATGAAGAGATTTTCTGCCAAATTGATGAGGCGTTTCCAGAGGAAGAGATCATACAACAAATTGATGCGGCGGTTGGAACCTAATTGAGCGAAAACCGCTCAATTAGGCGTTATTGGTTATTTGTTAATTGTTATTAGAAAAAGATGACAACCTTGATATATATGTCTATGAGATAAGAAATAAAAATAGATTTCTTCCTTTTAAACTATTAACCAATAACGAATAACCCATAACTCGAAGCCCGAATGGATACCGACAAGGAGTAAGATTTAATGAGCACCGGACTTAGATTTAAACCAAAAATACTTGGTTTTGTATGCCACTGGTGAGCTTACGGCGCTGCTGACATGGCTGGAGTTTCCAGACTGCAATATAGAACTGAAATCAGGCTTATTCGCGTTATGTGTTCCGGTAGAGTCGACCTGGAATTTATACTCAGAGCCTTTTCAAATAAAGCAGACGGGGTGTTTATTGGGGGTTGCCGTCTGAATGAGTGTAATTATATCACGCATGGAAATTACGACGCCTTAAGCAATGTGCTGATGTGTAGAAAAATAATGGAACACATAGGGCTGAACCCCGAAAGATTAAGTATCGAATTTATGTCTTCCGGTGATGGAATCCTTCTTACCGAACTCATTAATGATTTTTGCAAGAAGGTGGAGGAAATCGGGCCTCTTGGCAAAAGCGAAGGAATAGACGAAAAAGTATTAAAGTTCAAACTTGACGCCGTTACTAAATTAGTCCCCTACGTTAAGCTGGTGGAAAGGGAGCGGCTGAGAGTACCTTTGAAATCGGAAGAAGCCTATAATGAATTTTTCAGCAGTGACGATGTAAACCGGTTATTTAATGAATTAATCCTAGATAAATTGGCCATCAGCCAAATTATGTTACTCCTGGAAGAAAAACCCCTTTCAACTGCGGAAATATCTGAGATTTTGGGCCTAAACCCGTCTGAAATATCAAGACACATGAATAGCTCATCAAGGTACGGATTGGTCAAGTTCGATGAAAGCCAGAAGCGCTTTGCCCTGGCTAAAGGTGAGAGCGCAGGCAGTGGATTAGATCTTTAAAAGTTATTTTTGTACATTCAATATTCAATTTCGGCTTGTCCGGGCTAGGATAGCAGATATGGATAACGATAGAATCGATCAGATTATTGATAAATATCAGGGCGAAGCCAGTGCGCTGATTCAAGTATTGCTGGAGATTCAGACCGAAAATCATTGGCTTCCCAAGGAAGCATTAGGGCGGGTCAGCGAAAAATTGCAGGTTCCTCTAGCCCGTATACAGCACATTGCGACCTTTTATAAAGCCTTTAGCCTAGTACCCAAAGGGCGACATGAGATTCACATTTGCATGGGTACGGCCTGTCATGTTCGTGGTGCGCCGCGTGTTCTCGACACGGTGCAAGACCTGACTGGAATTAAGCCCGGCGAAACGGATCTGGATATGAAATTCAGCCTGGAAACGGTTAACTGTCTCGGCTGTTGCGCTCTGGGACCGGTGGTGGAAATCGATGGGAAGACCCACGGGAAGATTGCACCGGGCGAGACAGCAGACGTTTTAAAAAGCTACGAGTAGGGAAGAATTATGACGCGGATAAATTCACCATCCGAATTGGAAAAATTAAGGCAAGACATCCTGTCCAACAGGGATCCTAAAAAACCTTGCATTACCCTGTGTTCCGGATCTGCCTGCCAGGCCACCGGCAGTGGAGAAGTCGCTGCAAGCATTGAAGCCGAGATCGAAAAACAGGGGTTGAGTGATAAGG
>JASFGM010000041.1:0-10629 GCA_050123755.1 Desulfobacterales bacterium | reverse complement strand
GTCTTGTTTGTGTGGTTCAGTTGCACACCGGTATCCTGCTTCTAGTTTTGGGCTTGGGTACTGCTGGTATTCCCTGCTGTCGTTGGCCGCATGAAAAGATAGCCCGTGAACCCTAAAAACACAAGAGCGGCCCAGAACAGAAATGGAAATCCAGTTCCAAATTTCGCCAGCCAATTCCCGACTGGCGGTGCAAAGAAATTGGAAATTCCAATAACAGACATATTCAGCCCTGTTGCCGTTCCTGCAAACCGCGCGCCAATGCCTTTTTCCTCCATGACTGCCGTCATGGTGATGGCCATGAATCCGTCCCGCGAGATACCTGCCAGCAAAACCGCCACCGAGATCAAGGCACCACTGGTAAATCCTAAGAGACCGGTTCCTGTGCCGATTAGTATTGCTGACGCCATCAAAACACCGCGGCGGCTTCCAACACGGTCGGAAAACAGCGCAATGGGGATTGTAAAGAGCATACTCACCGCGTGAAAAGATGCAAGTGTGCTGTCTGCTATTGCTGGTTCCCAACCCAGGTCCCGCAGGTGGAGTGGCAGGAAACCCAGCATCCCGTAAACACATCCAGTCACACCCGCGGTTGCTATACAGAGTAGCCACACGTTGCGCAGACGCACCACATGCCCGATGGCTTTCCGAAAAGTGATCATTTGATTGCACTGTTGGCCTTCAACCCCTGCCTTTTCCTGTGAAAACCACCAGAACATACTAAACACAATCGCCACCGCACCGTACACGAAAAGCACATTCCGCCAGCCGCCCAATATCGGCGAAAAGACGGTTGCCGCCAAAAGCGACCCTAAAAGAAATCCAAACGCCATCCCAAATGCAACAGCGCCGTTGGCCATGCCAAGTTGTTTTTCGGGAAACCAGATGCCGCAGGTCTTATGGATATTCATCGGGATCGACCATTGCCCAAAGCCGGCAATGAGCGTGGTAAGTGCCAACATCGTGAAGCTATTCGAGAGACCCCGAGCCGCACCGGCTATCCCCATTAATAGACAAGCAGCGGCAAGTGTCCGTCTGGGTCCGAACCGGTCACCGACGGGACCACCGATTAGACCCATCAAAATACCCAACACAGAGCCGACTCCCCAGATCCAGCCGACCTGCACCAGGCTCAAGTCTAATTCTGCCGAAATTTCATCAAACAATACCGGCAGCGACATTTGCGGAATCGCCATCACAAATGTGAATGTAAATGCTGATATTGTAAGAACCAGCCATTTATAAGATTCTGATTGGACTCGAGTTGTGTCTGCTTTCATAAGAACTGTGGGATGTTGTTTGTCAGTTAAGTAACAATAATGCTGCCTCCCCCTTGCACAGGTGGTAAGCGACGGGCCAAGGGGAGGCACCCACGTAATCCCGTTGCAGCCCATCTTTAACAAAACGCTAACGGATCATTTTTACCTTTTTAAGTGTGCTTAGACATTGAACCTGATTTAATCCATGAGCTATTATCGTATGTCCCGGGAGATTGCAAGTGGTGAGGTTTAAGGCCATAACATAGCTTGTGACATTCAATTTATTTTGTTAAGGATATGAAAAAAGGTGTCAAATCTTGAATAGTGAATAGATGTTGACAATCATCTATGATATGAGTAATCAGCATGCATGGGCAGGGCGTGGCGAATAGAATTTGATGGTGCATTTTATCATGTGATGTCGCGTGGAAACGAAGGCAGGGACATTTTTTTCGGTGATGACGACCGACAGGTATTTTTGGGTGTTGTTGGTGAAATTTCAGAACGATTTGAAATAGATATATTTGCCTATGTTTTAATGGACAATCATTATCACCTTTTGATAAGAACTCAGCGGGCGAATTTATCAAAAGCCATGCAGTGGCTTGGAGTGACTTATACCCGGCGTTTCAATAATAAGCACTCCAGAATAGGCCATTTGTTTCAAGGCCGTTTTAAAAGCATCATTGTTCAAAATGATATCTACTTGATGCAACTTTCCTGTTATATTCACCGGAATCCCTTGAGGGCCGGAGCAGTCAATCGGCTGGCCCAATATCATTGGAGTAGTTATCCGGTGTATGCCTACGGGAAAAAGGGGCCGCAATGGCTGTCTACAGAATTAATATTGTCGCAGTTCGATGAAAAGAGCAGACACCAGGGTTACCGTGAAAAAGTTCAAGGGTATGCGAAGGAAGAGAAGCGTTTATTGGAGGATTTGCAACATGGAATGATTTTGGGATCAAAAAGATTTGTTGATCAAATCCGCAGCACATATTTACCGCAGGTACCGCATCGAGAGCTTCCACAACAAAAAAGCATTTTTAAAGAATTCAATCCGGTCTCTTTTTTGGATAAGGCAGCAAAAATACTCAACTGCGATATTAGGCGCTTCCGGCAATCGTCGCGCATATCATCTTCCGATAAAGAGGATCGAGACATTATTGTTTATGCCCTTTGGAAGACGGGGTTACTGACCAATGAGAAAATCGGCGAACTTTTTGGTGTGACCTCTTCTTCGATCAGCCACAGTGTTCGGACCCTGAGTTTAAAACTTAAAAAAGATCGCCAGTCGAAAGATAAATTAGTTAAGATTTATTCACTATTCAAGATTTGACACCCTTTTAAAACGGAATTGTTTAAATTAAGAGTGGAGGACAAGGTTTATGGATGATCTTTTGGAGCTTATGAAGACCAGGAGAAGCATTCGGCGATACCAGAAAAAGGATGTCCCGGATCAACTTCTGGAAAAGATCATGGAGGCGGGCCGCTGGGCCCCATCGGGCGATAACGGACAGCCTTGGCGTTTCATCGTTGTAAGGGATTTTGAGACCAAAAAAGCATTGAGCCGGATCGCCACCGAGGGGAGCGGGAGACGTTTTACAGCGGAATACTTTACAGGACGCCTGGATGAACGTTTTGAAGGCCTCAAGGACGAGGAGAAAAAGGCCAGGGCCTACCAAAAGCTGCGGTCAGGGGTGGTGTCGGCCTTTCTGATTGACGCGCCGGTTATCATCATGGTCTGTGCCTACCTGGACGTCTGGGATTTCCCTTACGATGTCGCCATGGCGACCCAGAATATGCAGTTGATGGCACATGCCCTCGGTCTGGGGACCTGCGTCGTTGTGGCGCCGGTCTGCGATATCATAGATGAGGTCGAGACCGCGAAGCTGCTCAAGATCCCTCATGGCTACAAGGCTGCGCTCCCGCTTGCCGTCGGATATCCAGATGAAAGTCCGAGGCCGAGGCCCAGGTGGGCCCTTGAGGATATTTTGTACCATGAGGAATTTGGCAAAAGGAGGGCAAAATGATAGATCAAACCTATTTTGAGGATACTTTCTCTGCCCTCGCGAAATCACTTTTCTATGAAAGGGGTCTGGGAGCCTGTTTCAGGGCGACCATGGTCGGCAGGGAGTATATCGATCGCCATGAAATCCAAGGGGACACATCGGAAGCGGTCATTGAGAATTGTATCGATGTCCTGGTTGAAAATAATATCATTGAAAAGGCCACATATAAAATGGATGAAAGCGATTCCTTTTTTACCTTTGAGGTGAAAGGTTGCGCCCATCTGCCCGTGGAGGCATGGCTTAACGAGGCGGGTGTCCCTGCCTTTGTCTGTCCACCGATCAATATGATCCTTTACAAAATCAGACAACTCATAGATCTCGCTGTTGAAATTGCGGACATTAGCGTTCACCAGAAGGAGGGGAAGTGCACCGTGAGGGTCGTGATTTTTAAGCAATAAAATCCGCGGCGCGGATTTTATAGAGAAAGGAAATTTGGAATGATAAAAAAAATTGTTGCCCCGCATAATTTGCACCGGCCCTTCGGCTATGCGCATGCGATTCAGATCGACAGGACCCTTTATATATCCGGCCAGGTGCCCCTGGATGTGGAACTGAAGTCGGTCGGCGAAGGGGATATCGCCCTACAGACGGAACAGGTTTACGCGAATATGCAAAAGGTCCTTGAGGACGCCGGCGGGAGCATGCGGAGCATCGTCATGTTGAAAATTTATTGTACGGATTTAGAAGCTTATGACAAATACACGCGACCTGTTCGCAAAAAATATTTCGGGGACTATTACCCGGCTACGACCGCCGTGGAGGTCAAGCGGTTATACCGGCCGGAGTACATGATCGAAATTGAGGCCGTCGCCGTCCTGGATTCTGAGTAATATAATTTTATCTTTCTCCAATCATTTGATGCATCATCTGGGCGGCAATTTCAGCAAATGCTTGATCATTAATGTGGTGATCCACTTCCGTGATTTCAATGTGATGATCGAGTTTTTCCCTGAGACGTTGTGTGAAAAACATGTTCATGGGTGGATCATACAAAGGGCCTTCATCGCGATCCGCCTCCGACCAGCCCTTTAAAGGGATCAATACCTTTATATTTGAAGCGTCTTTATTCAATTTTTCGGTTAGCTGATCGGCCAGTGTCCGGGTTTCATCTTCGTTCAGGCGGATGGCTGAACGGAAGTCATAAAAGAAAATCTTACGATCCTTATATTGTTCCGGAATATTATGGCGGGTGAACTCTAAAACCGCACAATCAAGCCCTCCCGGGACAACCAGCCGCGGTATGGAGTGCCCGGGGACCGGTTCAAACCTTGCGGGCCCGATATCGCCACAATAGCCGTCCAGCAGATGATCGGCCAGTTCATGCGTGGCCAGATCCAAAATGCCGTGGAAATAACCTTCGGCCGCGAGTTCTTCCATGGCCATACCGCCGGTACCGTTGGCATGAAATGCGACCACCTCGTACCCCAGCTTTTCAAGCGCTTCTTTGGCGGCCTCCGCACCCGCAGTGATGAATCCGAAAAAGGGCAGGGCAATCCGTTTTTTGGTTTCCTGAGGGTTCCAGCGGCTCTGGACCATACCGCAGATGCCCGCGGCGGCCTTATCCAGGATGCGGCTCGACACACTGTTGACACCCAGCAGGTCGGCAACACTGTGGATCATGGTAATATCTTTGGTGCCGACGGTTTTGGCCATGTTACGGGAAGCCACGGTGGAGACCATAACTTTGGGGACACCCAACGGGAGTTCATGCATGATGCAGGTTGCAATATGGGTACCGGTACCGCCTCCGGCAGAGATCATGCCTGCGATTTTATCATCCGCATGGAGTTTCTTGATGCGGATTTTAGCTTCGGCGATCATTGCTGCAATCGCCCGATCTCTGCTATCTTTTACAGCGGCGTTGTTTGCAATAATCAATTTGTATAAGTCCAAATCAACCGGAGCAGGAGATGGCGCTCGGGTACCGACATTGATCGTAAAGGCGGTTAGGCCCTTTTGTTCAATGCGATCCTTGAGAAACATATGTTCTTCAGCTTTGGAATCAAAGGTACCGACCACTGCTATTGCATGTTTTTTTCGCATTTTAAATCCTTTACATCAGAAGATATCTTGCAATTAGAAGTTTCTGGATCTCTTCGGTCCCTTCTTCAAAATGATACGAGCGCGCATCCCGGAAGTGGCGCTCGAGCGGATACGCCTTGGTATAACCGATACCGCCGTGAATTCTTAAGGCCATTTCCGCTACGCGTGTCAAAACCTGCTCCCCGAACAGTTTGGCCATGGCAGCCTCCATGACAATATCCTCGCCACGATCGAATTTCCAGGCGGCCTTGTAAGCCAGCAGACGGGCAGCCTCGATCTCGGTACCCATCTGGGCAATATTGTTTTGAATGGCCTGACGCTTGGAGAGGGGTTTGCCGAAGGTCGACCTTTTTTTGGCATAGGCCTTGGCCAATTCCTCCAAAACGGCAAACCACGCCACCGCGCCCCAACCCTGTCCACCGTATTCTTCGGGAATAGTGAGGCCGAAAAAGCGGCCCTTTTTCAATTCCGCTACCAGCTCATCCGGCAGCTTCTCTTCATCTTCCAATGGTTTCGACAGCGGGTTTAAAACATTTTCCACCCACTGGCGTGCTTCCTGTTTATATTTTAAAATGTCTTCCGGCAGACTGAAATCCATGCGTTACCCCTTTCAGTGGTTCAGCTGATCATCGTCAGGCCGCCATCAATACTGAGAACCTGACCGGTTACATATCTAGCATCATCGCTTACAAAAAAAGCCACCACATCGGCCACATCTTCGGGCATGCCCAGGCGCCTGAGTGGAATGGCACGGGTTACCGCCTCGGTGACCCGCTTTCCTTTTTCACCGCTATGGAGACTGTCCCACAGGGCGGTTTGCACCGGTCCGGGACTGACTGCATTCACCCGGATGTTAAATCTGGCAAGCTCTTTGGCCAGCGCTTTGGAGCTGGACATGATGGCTGCTTTTGTGCCGCAATAAAGAACTTCTCCCGGATTTCCGATTCTGCCTGCATCTGAACCCAGGCTGACGATGTTGCCGCTCTTCTGTTCCATCATGATGGGGATGCAAACATGCGAAGCGATTAAAAAACTTTTGTAGTTCACATCGATAATTAGATCCCATAGGGCTTCATCGGTATCCACGAAGTATTGTGATTTGTCGATACCGGTATTGTTGATCAGAATGTCAATGGAGCCATAAGCTTGGTGAACCCGCATAACGGCTTCTTTGACCTTTCCGTAGTCACTCGTGTCACATTCAATGGCCATTGCTTTGACGTCCAGGGCACCAATTTCTGCTACTGTATTTTGAGCGACGTCCGTTTTAATATCAAGAATTCCAATCTTGGCTCCGTCCTTGGCAAGACGCAAGGCAATCGCTTTGCCGATGCCCTGGGCACCGCCCGTTACAATTGCTGTTTTTCCTTTTAATCCCATAGCATACACCTCTCCAGAGTCTAAGTTCATAAGGTTTTTCGCATCTTATTTCAGAAAACGTCTTAGGCCGATTTGGCACTTTTCGGCAAAGCGCTGGGCCGGGCTATTTTTTTTGTAAACGGCGCAGGCGCGACCAGGTCTCCTTCCGGCCACCGGGAACAGTTCACCTTTTCCATCCTTGAGTCGGACTCCAGGCACCAGTTACAGGCCGTACAGGGCACGATCTCCTTTGCCTTGCCTTCGAGGGCTTTTTGAGGCCAATCAGGATCGCAGAGCAATGCGCGGCACAGTCCAATAATTTCCGCCTTTTCCTGCTGCAGGGTTTCTTCAGCCATTTTGGGTGTGCGGATCTTGCCGGCAGTTACAATCGGCGTTCCAAAACCGGCCCTGTTAACTGCTTTTTTTATGCCTTCGGCCAGATAGACATGTGTTCCGTCAGGAAACCACCACACCGGGCTCATGCGGTGGCCGCTATAACCGGACATGGGATCCGGAGGCGTGTTTTCAGCAGGAGGCGCTGCATCTTCGAACCTGCTGCCGGCCGACACGCTGATGTAGTCGGCTCCCAGCTCGGCAAACTTTTTGGCAATCTGTGTGCTTTGAAGCAGGGTGGTGCCCGGAGCGGTGAAATCCTCACCATTTATTCTGATGCCAAGGGGATAATGCTCACCGACAACCTGGCGCGCCGCTTTATAGACTTCTATCGGTAAACGCATTCGCTTGTTCAACCCCCCGCCGTAGTCATCCGTTCTGTTATTGGCTAGCGAAAGAAATGAGGAGAGGCTATAAGCGTGCGCCATATGGAGTTCGATAAATTCAAAACCTGCTTTTAAGGCGCGTTCTGCAGCGTCTGCATGCTGGCGCACAATAATCGGCAGATCTTCGGGCTTGAAATCCGAAACTTTTTGTCTCCACCCGCTCCTGGCGATTTTCAAAAAGTGCATGATCTGGATTCCGATTTTGGTTTTCGGGTTGGCCTCACGGACGCTTCGAACGAGGCCTTCTAATTCTTTGGTAAAACTGTCATCACTAATGCGCAGATTATACGAGCTCCGTGAAGGCAAAACCACCGCCGCTTCCACAACCAAAGAACCCACACCGCCGCTTGCCTCCCGCTGATATCTGGCGATGAGATCCTCGGTGACGTGACCGTCTTCTGTGGCCAATCCGGAAACCATTGAGGTCCGCATGATCCTGTTAGGAAATGTCACGCCTCTCAGATTTATTTCCGAAAAGAGGTTCCCATATTTCATTGCGGACTCCTTTCATTCTTCAATCGGCCGATCATTCTAAGATCTCCCGTTCCTGCATTCTATTTTCAATTTTTCGAAAAGAAATAATACGTATCAATAAAGATCGATTTCTGCAAGCTAGGTTGAGGCGGTTAGGCCCGTTGAGCGCGTTGTTCTGTTGAGCCCGTTAAAAACGGAAAGAGATCTGATTTTATTAAGGACAAGCAGGATAAAACACCAACAGGCAACAGAACAAAGCGCTCAACCGATTTACATTAGGCCACCGGAGGCAGGTCTAACGGGCAAACGGGCGCAACGGGCCCAACAAGACAACGCCCAAAGTCCAGATAATGACAACACCTAATCTAATTGACTTTTAGGATCATAGTTGCTTTATTTTCTTAATCCTAAACTGAGTTATTATGCGATGAAGGCGTGGATCAAAATTGAGAGGATACCGGGTGTTCTGGCTAGTGCTTATATGAAGGCCACCAGAATGGTAATCGAAAGCTATTATCGCCCGGTGGCCGGAGAAATTGTCGCCAATCTAAACGAAGGCACCATTTTAGATCTGGGTACCGGTCCGGGTTATTTGCCGATCGAAATAGCGAAAAGATCCCCAACGCTAAAGGTCATCGGGGTTGACCTTAGTCGTAAATTGATTGAAATGGCGCGTTCCAATGCTGCAAAAGCCGGCCTGGCTGATCGGCTCGCTTTTCAATCCGGAAACGCCGGCAGATTGGAGTTTGCAGATTCATCCTTTGATATGGTGATCAGCACCGGCATGCTGCATTCACTCAAAGAACCGGTAGCGGTATTTCAGGAGATTCACCGGGTGTTAAAAGCAGGCCGGGAAGCATGGATTTTTGACCCGGCCAAAGTGGCATCAAAGGTTGATCGGGAAAAATGGAAAGCATCGCTTACGCTGCGTGAACGATTTTTTCTTTGGTTGTTTAAATTATTTGGACTGCACAAACCCATCAAAACGTATACGCGCAAGCAGGCCATTGCTTTGATCAACCAGACTGATTTTAAAAATTTTTCGGTTGATGAAAAAGATAAGGAAATAAAAATAAAATTAAAAAAGGCATAAAGGCACAAGGCATAAGACGCAAGGCTTAAGATGGTGAATCTAAAACATTCAACACCTTATGCCTTGCGCCTTGTACCTTGGGCCTCTCACATTTAAGATCTATCGATATGGATATTTTAAATCGACTCTCCAATGGAGCTATAATCTATGCACCTTTACCAAAAAATCTATGAATTCGCTGCATCAGCCGGTGCTTTTGAAGGCTATGTTTACAGGAGACCCAAAGCGGAAATTGATATCAAGGCATTATTAAACTGGGTGGATAATCTGCTTGATGCGTATCGCCATTTGACGCCTGATGTTCGGGATGAATTTCAATCCGCATGCGACCGGACCCTGGGAAGGGCATTAAAATCTCTTGTTCTCGAGCTCGGGCAGGGGCATGAGGTGATTGATAAGCTCAAGCGAATGATTGAAGGTGAATTGCCTGATTCTGCCGATGATTTTCAGAAGACCAAATGGTTTCAGAAATAATCAAAGATTTTAGATTTTGGATTGCGGATTTTGGATTTGTTGACAGAATGAGCAACAGATCATTTGATTCCGGTGCACTTTAATCTGCAATCCAAAATCAAGAAGCGGGTTCGAACAAGAGAATCTTCTTAAACTAAATTATTCATTTTTAAAACTAACATATTGATATGACAATTGATTGGATCATAGCCGGAAAGATCATCTGCGGTGTGAAACAGGGAAAATTTTTTACGCAACTAAAATGGTTTCAGGAGCAGTGCCATGAAAAATTAGGTTTCAAACCATTTCCGGGGACTCTTAACGTGGAAATATCAGAGGAATATTTTCCGATCATTGAATCCCTGAATCGGGAAGAGGGGATTGAGCTCATTTCACCGGACCCAAAATTTTGCAATGCCAAAGCTTTCTCGGTATCGCTGGGAGAAATCAGCGGCGCCATCATCATGCCGGATGAAAGAGTCAGGGTTCACCCCAAAAATATTATCGAAATTGTGGCTCCCGTGAAAATAAAAGCGTTCCTGAATGTCGCGGATGGTGATTTTATTAGCGTGGCGATCAATCAATAGCAGTTGTTTTCTGTCTTCGGTCATCTGTTTACCGACACCCGACACCTGAAACCAATTTTTTTCTGATATATAATAATAAATTTAGGAAGTTACTATAAATTTTATAAAGGAAAAAATAAACTATGCTCCCTGATCCGAATAAGCTATCTGTGCATGCTGTGATTTTTGACATGGATGGCACCCTTATTGATTCAATCGACATTTATTTTAAAATTGTTGAAGTTGCACTTGAACGGCTCAAGCTGCCTCAGGTTTCAAGAAAGAAGATTTTAGAGGCCGCCGAAAACGGGGATTTTAACTGGGAAGTGGTTTTGCCGGATGAAGTGCATCATAAAAAAGATGGAATTATCGGCGAGGCCTGGGAGATTATAAATGAGATTGCACCGCAGATGTTTGCAGAAAACCTTAAGCTAATTCGAGGTGCCGATAATATTTTACAGCGCATCTCTAAAAGCATCCCCCGGATTGGCCTGGTTACGTCCACGCAGCGGAAATATTTAAAAACCAAGATGCAAC
>JASFGM010000040.1:0-10754 GCA_050123755.1 Desulfobacterales bacterium | reverse complement strand
CGACAATGTGGCCATAGAGGCGGAGTTGATCACCCCGATTGCGATGGAAAAGGAAGTACGGTTTGCAGTACGCGAAGGCGGGCGCACCGTTGGCGCCGGAGTGGTCAGCGAAATCATTGAATAACGGAAAATAAAGATTATGATAACCAATACGAAGATCAGAATCAGACTCAAAGCTTACGACCACAAACTGCTGGATCAGTCTGCATCCGATATTGTCGACACCGCTACAAAAACCGGCGCTAAAGTCGTTGGGCCGATTCCGTTGCCGACCCGAATCAGTAAATACACGGTGCTGCGATCCCCGCATATTGACAAAAAGTCGCGTGAGCAGTTTGAAATTCGAACGCACAAGCGGCTGATGGATATCATGGAACCCACTCAACAGACTGTGGATGCCCTGATGAAGCTGGATCTGTCACCGGGGGTCGATGTGGAGATAAAACTTTAGCTCAGATTAAAATAGGGATTCAGGTTATCAAAGCGAGAGGTGAGCTGGTTGTTTATCCTGTATCCCTAATTTTTTGATCCTTATAACAACTCAGAATGTATGTATCTGTTAACGGGAGTCAAATCCGTTTTTGAATTATAGATGACGAATAAAGGGTTAGATCGATGTGTAAAGGATTGATGGGGAAAAAACTGGGAATGTCCGGATTGTTCTTGCCCGACGGGCGCTATGTGCCCGTTACGGTCATTGAAGCCGGCCCGTGTGTTGTTACCCAGATAAAGACGGAAGAAACAGACGGGTATAACGCCCTTCAATTGGGATTTGGCAGCAAAAAGGAATCTCGCGTCAACAAGCCGTTAAAGGGACATTTTAGCAAAAGCACATCGGGGGCTTTTGATTATGTTCAAGAATTTGCGGTTACGGACCCGAGCGAGTATAGTTTGGGCCAGCAGATTACGCTTGAATTGTTTAAAATTGGCGAGCATGTGGATGTGATCGGGGCTTCGAAAGGACGTGGATTTTCAGGTGTGATGAAACGACACGGGTTTCATGGTGGGCGCAAGACGCATGGGAGTCACAGCCATCGCATTCCGGGATCCATCGGTTGCAGTGCGTGGCCGGCCAAAGTCATCAAAGGCAAGAAGATGCCCGGCCGCTATGGCAATGAGCGTAAAACCATCCGAAACCTGGAAGTCGTCGATATCCGACCCGCAGACAATATCATCTTGATTAAAGGTGCCGTGCCGGGTGCGAAGTCCGGGCTGGTCTCCATTAATAAGCTTAAATTTCAACAAAACGAGGCGTCATAAAATATTTTAAACCGATCTCAAATTAAACGGGAATCGCTATGCCGGTTGTAGATGTTAAAAATATAAAAGGGAAAAAAGTTACAACGATCGATCTGGTGGAAAATATTTTCAATGTTGCTGTAAAGTCCAATGTATTGCATGAGGTTGTAACCATGCAACTGGCCAATCGACGCGCGGGAAGCGCTTCGGTTAAGCATCGCAGTGATGTGAAGGGTAGCTCTCGAAAACTTTTCCGCCAGAAAGGTACGGGAAGGGCACGTCGGGGCAATATTAAGTCTCCTTTACTAAGGGGTGGCGGCGTTGTGTTTGGCCCGGATGGGCGCACCTATGTTTTCAGGGTGCCCAAAAAGGTTAGAAAGCTTGCGCTGAAAATGGCGTTGAGCAGCAAACTGCAGGCGAATGAACTCATGGTGCTCGATAAGTTTGAGCTGAAGCAAATTAAAACCAAGGATTTTGTCGACCTTTTAAAGGGCTTAAATCTGACCAATGCACTCATCGTTACCGCAGAAAAAAATGAAAATCTGGAGCTTTCATCCCGAAACGTGCCCGATATCAAAGTGTTACGAAGTGAAGGCCTGAATGTCTATGATATCCTTAAATACAAGACATTAATATTGCTGGAGCCGGTAATAAAGAATATTGAGGGGAGGCTGGCCGCATGATGCAATATGAGATAATTAAGCGACCCTTGAACACCGAGAAAACCAATATTCAAAAAGAAGTTGCGAATCAGGTGACATTTGAAGTCGACCGGCGCGCCAATCGTATTGAAATAAAGAGGGCCATTGAAACCGCATTTCAAGTCAAAGTGGCCGGTGTTCAGACCATGCAGATTAAAGGCAAAACCAAAAGGAGAGGGCGATTTGTCGGCAAACGCCGGAATTGGAAAAAAGCAATCGTCACCTTGGTGCCGGGCGAGCGCATCGATTTTTTTGAAGGAGCATAGGATTAGGAGCACACAATGGCCATCAAAAAGGTAAAACCTACATCGCCGGGCAGGCGCTTTCAAACGTATTCTTCATTTGAAGAGATTACCCGAACAACTCCGGAAAAGCGGCTGTTGAAAACGATTCGAAAATCCGGTGGACGAAATTCCAACGGACGCATTACCATCAGACACCGGGGCGGCGGGCACAAGCGCAATTACAGAATTATCGATTTTAAGCGGGATAAAACCGGTATTCCGGCCAAAGTTGCCGCTATTGAATACGACCCGAATCGATCTGCTCGCATCGCCCTGTTACATTACAGCGACGGAGAAAAGCGTTATATTTTGGCACCTCTCGGGCTTCAGCTCGATGACATTGTGGAATCCGGACCCAATGCGGATATCAAACCCGGTAATACGCTGCCGCTGAGCAACATCCCCTTGGGCACCCAAATCCATAATGTTGAGTTGCGTATGGGCAAAGGCGGTCAAATTGTTCGAAGTGCGGGCGCCTATGCGCAATTGATGGCAAAGGAAAATCCTTACGCGCTGATTAAGCTACCCTCCGGCGAGGTGCGGATGGTTCTTTTAAAATGCAGAGCGACTATTGGGCAGATCGGGAATGTCGGGCATGAAAATAAGTCCTTAGGCAAAGCCGGGCGCAAACGCTGGGTTGGCCGACGCCCCAAAGTTCGAGGAGTGGCCATGAATCCAGTTGACCATCCAATGGGCGGTGGCGAAGGAAGATCTTCAGGCGGTCGGCACCCTTGCAGCCCGTGGGGATGGCCCACTAAGGGATTTAAGACCCGCAGCAAACGGAAAAGCAACCGTTTAATTGTTAAAAAACGTAAATAACTAAACACAGGAGTACAAATGCCACGTTCGCTGAAAAAAGGCCCTTTTATTGATAATAGTTTGCTAAGGAAAATCAATGAGGCCCAGGCATCTCGCAGTAGCCAGGTCATTAAAACCTGGTCAAGGCGTTCAACCATTGTGCCGGAGATGGTCGGTATCACCTTGGCCGTTCACAATGGCAGAAAATTTATTCCGGTGTTTATTAGTGAAAACATGGTAGGGCATAAATTGGGGGAATTTTCGCCCACACGGACTTTTTACGGCCATGCCAGCGGGAAGAAGTCTCGATTGAAGTAAACATCCAATTGGGTTTTAACCCAATTGGATAGATAAGGATTTTTAGAGATGGAAGTTAAGGCTTCTGCAAAGTATATGCGAATCTCGCCCCGCAAAGTTCATAAGGTATTAGGGGCGGTCAAGGGCAAGCCGGTCGAAACTGCGTTGAATACCCTTAAATTCATGCCCCAAAAGGCAGCGGGGATTTTGGAAAAGGTCATTCGATCGGCTGTGGCCAATGCCGATCAAAATCCGGACATTGATATCGATCTGCTGGTTGTCCGCAATGTCGTAGCGGATCAAGGCCCCACGCTGAAACGATGGCGGGCTAGAGCTCGGGGCCGGGCAACGCGGATTTTGAAACGAACCAGCCACATTACCGTCATTTTGGACGAGGAATCTTCTGTGTAGCATTTAACAAAGGAGGTAAAAGCTTGGGCCAGAAAGTAAATCCAATTGGATTGAGATTAGGAATCGTCAAAACGTGGGAATCCCGCTGGTTCGGTGGTAAGAATTACGCCGAATATATTCTGGAAGACCACAAATTGCGAAAGTATATCAAAGACAAACTTTATCATGCCGGCGTTTCCAGAATTGAAATCGAACGATCCTCCAAGCGCGTTCGATTACGGATTTATACCTCCAGACCGGGGATTGTCATCGGCAAAAAAGGTGCCGAAATATCACAGCTAAAAAAAGAAATCGAAAAAATAACGGACCGTGAAGTTTTAATCGATATCCAGGAAGTTCGAAAACCGGAGATCGACGCCCAGCTGGTAGCGGAAAATGTGGCATTACAGATTATACGACGGGTCGCATTTCGCCGTGCCATGAAGCGCGGGGTCTCGTCTGCTATGCGCTTTGGCGCCTTGGGCGTTAAAATTATCTGTTCCGGACGTCTTGGCGGTGCGGAGATGGCCCGAACCGAATGGTATCGTGAGGGCCGGGTCCCCTTGCATACTCTAAGGGCCGATATTGATTACGGCTTTATCGACGCACGCACCACTTATGGCGTTATCGGCGTGAAGGTTTTTATTTTTAAAGGCGAGATATTGAAAAAGGATGAGGTTGAAATGGGAGCAGCTTAAGCATTAATGTGCTTTAAGCCCGATCTATCAAGTAAAGGAATTAAATAGAATGGAACAAATGTTGCGCGTTACGGGTTACGCGTTGCGGGTCGTAATCGGCAAACTCGAAACGCGGAACCCGCAACACGGAACTCGTAACAGGAATTGTGAAACATGCTAAGTCCGAAGAAGGTCAAATATCGCAAACAGCAAAAAGGCAGAATGAGAGGTGTCGCCCGTCGGGGATGTTATCTCAATTTTGGAGAATTCGGCTTACAAGCCACCGGTTGCGGAAGCATATCGGCCAAACAGATTGAAGCCGCACGAATCGCCATGACGCGATATATAAAAAGAGGGGGCCGGATCTGGATTCGAATTTTTCCCGACAAGCCGTTTACAAAAAAACCGGCTGAAGTCAGAATGGGGAAGGGAAAAGGTGCTCCGGAAGGGTGGGTGGCCGTTATCCGTCCGGGCAGAATCCTATATGAAATGCAAGGTGTCACCAAAGAGGTGGCCAAAGAAGCATTCCGCCTGGCTGCCCATAAGCTTTCGGTTAAAACACGGTTTATTGAGCGGGGTGAGGCCTGATGAAATCCAGTGAAATAAATGAGATGAGTCCTGACGAAATGCAGCGCAAAATAAGCGATCTCAAAGAAGAACTATTTAATCTGCGCTTTCAGCATGAAATCGGCCAGCTGGAAAATCCCCAAAAGATGAAGCAGATCAAAAGAGATATTGCCCGAATATTTACTATCAGCCGTGAGGTTGAAGAAAAAAACAGGACTGCTGAAGAATAAACGATGCCATGAAAAAACAAGGAATGAGAAGACAATTGGTCGGACACGTTACCAGTAACAGCATGGATAAGACCGTGGTCGTTTTGGTTGAGCGGCTGGTCAAAAGTAAACTTTATCATAAGTATATACGGCGACGTTCCAAATTTGCTGCCCACGATGAAGGCAATGCGTGTCAGATTGGTGACAAGGTAATCATCACCGAATCCAAACCACTTAGCCGATCCAAGCGATGGCGGGTGAACAAAATCATCGAAAAAGCTGTTTGACGCCGAGGGAATGATAAAATGATCCAGTCAGAGACCAAGTTAACCGTAGCAGATAATTCAGGGGCCAAAGTACTATATTGCATAAAGGTTCTGGGAGGCTCGCGCAGGCGATATGCCAGTGTCGGTGATATCATCGTGGTTGCCGTTAAGGAGGCGTTGCCGAATGCCAAGGTTAAAAAAGGCGAGGTGTTGAAGGCGGTCGTGGTTCGCACAAAGAAGGAGATTCGCAGACCGGATGGTTCCTATATCCGGTTTGATGATAATTCTGCCGTCCTGGTGAATGCATCCCGGGAACCGATTGGCACCCGAATTTTCGGTCCGGTAGCCAGAGAGTTGCGAGCCAAACGATTTATGAAAATTATTTCACTGGCTCCAGAGGTCCTATAATTGAATATTGAAGATTGAAAATTGATAATCATTCGATGTGAATGGAAGACATTACAGCTATTTAATTAAAGTTAGACGATAAGATCGCTTTATCGGGGAAACGGATATGCTCCAAAATAAGATACTGATAAAAAAAGATGATAAGATAAAGGTAATTGCCGGCAAGGACAAGGGCAAAATAGGCAAGGTTCTTAAGGTTGACAAAAAAAAGAACCGAATCCTGGTTGAAAAGATTAATCTTATCAAGCGTCATGCCAAACCCAGTGCTAAAAACAAACAGGGGGGCATTGTTGAGGGTGAGGCTCCGGTCGTGATTTCCAATGTAATGATCATGTGCAATAAGTGTATAAGCCCCACACGAGTTAAAATGCAGCGCCTGGAAGATGGGAAAAAGATACGGCTTTGTGTAAAATGCGGCGAAGCAATCGATACTTAAGACGGGGTGCCGGAGGAAGGCAATGTCACAGTTAAAAAAAGTTTATGAAGAAGAAATTGTACCGAAGCTAATCGAGACCTTCAAGTATAAAAGCATCATGCAGGTTCCCAGATTGAAGAAGATTGTTCTCAATATGGGTCTGGGCGAAGCCATTCATAATATAAAGTTACTGGATTCCGCGGCCGAAGAGCTGGCGGTTATTTCGGGGCAAAAGCCGGTGGTGACGCGTGCAAAAAAGTCCATTGCGGCGTTTAAGCTGAGAGCAGGGATGCCCATCGGGTGTATGGTGACGCTGAGGCGTCAACGGATGTATGATTTTTATTACAAACTGGTCAATATTGCACTGGCACGGGTTAGAGATTTCCGAGGTGTTTCCGTAAAAGCGTTTGACGGACGGGGCAATTATTCTCTGGGAATTAAAGAACACATTATTTTCCCGGAAATTGATTACGATAAGATTGATAAAATTAAAGGTCTCAATATTAGCATCGTTACCACTGCTCAAACAGACGAAGAGGGCAAGCTGCTGCTTAGTCTAATGGGCATGCCGTATAGAAATTAGGGAGGGTAATTTGGCGAAAAAAGCGCTTAGAATAAAAGCGATGCGAAAGCCTAAATTCAAAGTAAGGCAATACAATCGATGCCCCGTCTGTGGGCGACCCAGAGCATATCTTAGAAAGTTTGGACTTTGCCGTATTTGCTTTCGGGTATTCGCATCCCAGGGCAAGCTTCCCGGAGTTGTAAAATCTAGCTGGTAGTCAATATCTGGCCCCTGGCTATTGGCTTCTTGCTCCTGGCTGAGCCGGAGACAAGCAGCAAGGAAAAAATGATTAGTAGCCAGTAGCCAGCGACCAGAAGCCAGAAGGAGATACCGATAAGAGGAGAAAATAATGGCGGTAAGCGATCCAATAGCCGACATGTTGACGCGCGTTAGAAATGGTGTCAAGGCCAAGTTTAACAGTGTTGATGTGCCGGGGTCAAAACTTAAAACAGAGCTGGCCAAGATATTAAAGGAAGAAGGCTTTATAAAGAATTACAAATTCCTTAAAGATGGCAAGCAAGGTATTTTGAGGATTTACCTCAAGTACGGTCCGGGTCAGTCTGCTGTAGTTTATGGCCTCAAACGAATCAGTAAACCCAGCCGCAGGGTTTATGTGAAAAGCAAGGATATCAAGTCTGTCTATAATGGTATGGGGATTTCAATTTTATCTACATCTATGGGTGTCATGACAGATAAAAAGGCCCGGCAGGAAAACGTCGGCGGCGAGATCCTGTGCAATATATGGTAGACCGAATTTGAAACGCTCACTTTAGGGTAGATTTAGCTGCAGGCAGTAAGTAGGTCAACCAACCGAAAATGATTTGTTGATCTTACTTGCTTCTTTATGCCTGTTGAAGAGGGGATGTCACACATGTCTCGAGTAGGCAAGAAGCCGATTTTAATTCCGGAAAAAACCAATGTGTCATATGATAACAGGGTTTTAACCGTTCAAGGTGCCAAAGGCACCCTGACACGATCTATCCATCCCGCTGTGGATTTGAAAATAGAAAATAGTGTGCTGAATGTGACCGTCTTGGAAGATAAACGGACCAGCCGGGCTTTGCAAGGGCTTACGAGAAGCCTGGTGGCGAACATGATTATAGGCGTTAACGAAGGATTTGAGCGCACACTGTTAATAAATGGTATCGGCTATCGGGCCGAGCAGAAAGGCAACGCCATCATTTTTAACGTTGGATTTTCAAACCCGGTTACATTCGATCTGCCGGAGGGCATTTCCGCATCCATTGAACGGAACACCACCATCAAGTTAACCGGCATCGATAAAGAGAAACTGGGTCTGGCCGCTGCGGCCATCCGGAAAATTCGGCCCCCGGAACCTTACAAGGGCAAAGGGATAAAATATGTAGAGGAATATATCCGCAGAAAAGCCGGTAAAGCAGGCGTCGCTGCCCAGCAATAAAGCTTTAACATAAATGGGTTTTGAAAAATGGGAACGTTGAATTTAAGAACGCAAGCACGACTAAAACGAAAAAAAAGGATTCGCAAAAACCTGGTTGGCACGGGAGACCGACCTCGATTGTGTGTGTTTCGAAGTGCCAGGCACATTTATGCGCAGGTGATTGACGATTCTCGCGGTCAAACCCTTGCCGCAGCATCGAGCATGGAAAAAGACGTTCGGGACAATCCGGAATCGAAGAACAAGGTAACTGCGGCCAATAATGTGGGAAAAATCATTGGCCAGCGTGCCATCGAAAAAGGCTTGAAAAAGGTCGTATTTGACCGCAACGGCTTTCTGTACCACGGCAGGATCAAAGCCGTTTCCGACGGTGCCCGTGAAGCCGGTCTGGAATTTTAATTATTTTGTTTTACCACAGAGAATACAGAGAGCACAGAGGTTTGATCAAAGAATTTAAGGGACTTAAGAGCATTATTTTAAATTTTTTCTCTGTGGGCTCGCGCCGTCGCCATAGCGGCTTTGGCGCGTCGGCGACTGTGAGCTCTGTGGTAAATAGCCCAATCGTCTTTAAAATAAAGGAGGCAGGCTCTTGTTCAAACAGGAAATAGGGGAAACTGAATTAATAGACAAAGTTGTCCATATTAATCGGGTGGCCAAGGTCGTAAAAGGGGGGCGGCGTTTCAGTTTCAGTGCGATCGTTGTTGTCGGTGACGGCCAAGGGTCCGTCGGTTTCGGGCTCGGTAAAGCCGGGGAAGTCCCGGAGGCCATTCGCAAGGGTGTTGAAAAAGCAAAAAAAAACATGATTGCTGTCCCCCTGATTGAGGGCACCATACCCTACGAGACGATTGGCAGGTTCGGCGCCGGTAGAGTCTTACTTAAACCGGCTGCTCAAGGTACCGGCGTGATTGCCGGTGGTGCCGTTCGGGCTGTCCTGGAAGCGGCCGGCGTGCAAAATATTCTAACCAAGTGTATCGGATCACATAATCCTCACAACTTGGTGAAGGCAACGCTCAGCGGTCTTGAACGACTCGAGAGTCGTGAGCAGGTGGCTGCCAGGCGAGGAATTGCTGTAGAAAATCTCTAGATTCCAGCATGAATAGAGCAAGGGCAGGATCGCGGAAAGGATCAAATAAATGGCTGGAAATGTTAAAGTAACACTCGTTCGAAGCATGATCGGCAGACCCGAAGCGCATCGCCGAGTCTTACGGGGAATGGGGTTAACCCGACTAAATAAAACAGTTGAGCTTAAAGATACACCTGAAATTCGAGGGATGATTAATAAGGTTTCGCATCTCGTCAGCACTGAGGAGAAGGTCGATGAAGCTTCATGAACTATCGCCGCCTTCAAGATCGCGCCAGATGAACAGACGCCTGGGTCGCGGCGTTGGAACCGGCAGTGGCAAGACCGCCGGTCGAGGTACCAAAGGGTATAACAGCCGATCCGGTGGCGGTGTCAGACCCGGTTATGAAGGCGGGCAGATGCCGATTCAACGGCGCCTTCCCAAGCGCGGATTTACCAATATTTTTAGAAAAAGAATTGCCATTATCAATATAAGGGATTTATTGACATTTAAGAGCGGCAGTTTGGTGGATGAAGCCGCACTTGTAAAGGCGGGACTCATTAAAGGCAAAAAAGACGGCATTAAATTACTGGGGCAGGGGGAGATCAGCATTGCCCTCAATGTTAAACTCAGCCACGTCAGCAAAAGTGCCAGAGAGAAAATTGAAGCAGCTGGCGGCAGTATAGAGGTCATGCAATGATTGGCAGCGGGTTCCAAAATGTTTTCAAAATACCCGAGCTGAAGAAGCGCATTATATTCACGTTGGCTTTGCTCATCGTATACCGGATCGGTGTCCATGTTCCCGTCCCGGGCATCGATACGTCGGCCTTGGCATCTTTCTTTGCCAGAGCGGAAGGCACCATATTTGGAATTTTTAATATGTTTTCAGGAGGTGCGTTTGAGAGGCTGTCCGTTTTTGCCCTTGGAATTATGCCCTATATCAGTGCCTCAATTATTTTACAGCTTTTAACTGTTGTGATACCCCATCTGGAACAATTAAAAAAAGAAGGTGAGGCGGGGCGTAAAAAAATCACGCAATACACCCGATACAGCACAGTCGTATTAAGTATTATTCAGGGTTTTGGCATCAGTGTCGGTTTGGAAAGCATGAGTTCACCCGCCGGGGCCCCGGTGGTGATGATACCGGGATGGGCATTTAGGTTGATGACGGTCATCACGCTAACAGCCGGTACGGCCTTCATCATGTGGCTGGGGGAGCAAATTACCGAGCGTGGAATCGGCAATGGCATTTCCCTGATCATTTTTGCCGGTATCATTGCGCGGCTGCCGACTGCCGGCGGGAATATGTTTCGGTTGCTGTCAACCGGTGAAATGGGAATATTTATCGCGTTGATTTTGATCATCTTTATGGTGCTGGTTGTCGGGTTTATCATTTTTGTCGAACAAGGGCAGCGCCGCATCCCGGTTCAATATGCGAAACGTGTGGTGGGGCGAAAAATGTA
>JASFGM010000039.1:0-10949 GCA_050123755.1 Desulfobacterales bacterium | reverse complement strand
CGGGTTGCGCGTTAATTTGAACTATGGCTGTCTTTAAGTATTTAACCCGTAACTCGAAAAGCGCAACCCGCAACGCTACTGAATTTACAACACCCCTGTCTCTTTGACCGGATGCATCTTTAGATATTCCAGCCGGTTCAATCCATTCACATAGGCTTTGGCACTGGCGGTGATAATGTCGGGGTCGGCACCCTTACCCAGTGCAAGCAGCCCGTTTTCTCTTAGACGGACAGTTACCTCCCCCTGGGCATCCGTGCCGCCGGTCAATGCACTGACTGAAAACCGCAACAGTTCCGATCCCGTTCCGGTGAGATCGGCGATGGCATTAAACGCTGCATCGATCGGCCCGTTGCCATAACCGGCGCCCTGTGCCGGCCGTCCGTTGATATCCAGCTTGACACTGGCCATGGGCAGAACAGTCGTGCCTGAGGTCACATGCAGATATTCGAGATTGAAAATATCGGAAGTGCGCAGGATGCCTTCGGTGACGATAACTTCTAAATCTTCATCGACGACGTGCTTTTTTTTGTCCGCCAATTCCTTAAATCGGCTGAAGACTAGATTAATTTCTTCATCAGACAAATCATAGCCCATCTCTTTTAGGCGTGAGCGTAACGCATGTCTGCCGGAATGTTTTCCGAGTACAAGCTTGTTGGTGCTGAGTCCGATGGTTTCCGGCTTCATGATCTCATACGTCATGGGATTTTTAAGTACTCCGTCCTGATGGATGCCTGCCTCGTGGGCGAATGCATTGGCGCCGACTACGGCTTTATTCGGCTGCACGATGATACCGGTAATCATACTGACGAGGCGGCTGGTCGGATGAATATATTCGGTATTGATGGAAGTCGTCAGTCCCAAAGAATTGTGGCGTGTGGCCAAAGCCATGACGACTTCTTCAAGAGAGGTGTTGCCGGCGCGTTCTCCGATGCCGTTGATGGTTACCTCGGCCTGCCTGGCACCGGCATTAATCGCTGAGAGCGTATTTGCCGTTGCCAGCCCTAAATCATTGTGGCAATGCACACTTAAGACGGCTTTGTCAATATTCGGGGTGTAAGCTTTAATGTAGCTTACAAGATCAGAAAATTCTTCCGGGATGGCATAGCCGACCGTATCCGGCAGGTTAACCGTAGTGGCCCCGGCCTCAATGACAGCTTCAAAAACTTTGCAAAGAAAATCTCGGTCGCTGCGCGAGCCGTCCTCTGCTGAGAATTCGATGTTATCGGTTAACGATTTGGAATATTTTACGGCCTCCACCGCGGCGGCTACCACTTGCTCCCGGCTCATTTTTAGCTTGTATTCCAGATGGATGTCAGAGGTTGCAATAAAGGTGTGGATTCGCGGTTTGGCAGCATGACGGATGGCCTGCCAGGCACGATCGATATCGTCCTTGGAGGTGCGGGCTAAGGCCGCCACTTCCGTCCTTTGCAGCTTAGCGGCAATTCCCGAAACGGCTTCCAAATCACCTTCAGATGCAGCCGGAAAGCCGGCTTCGAGTATATCGACACCCAGTTTTTCCAATTGGGTGGCCAGGCGCAATTTTTCGGCCGTATTCATACTGGCACCCGGGCTCTGCTCACCATCCCTTAAGGTCGTGTCAAACGTAAGTACGTGATCGCTCATTTTGCTTTAACTCCCTTTTGTTTTACTAGATCGTTGATTCGACAAATAGTTGAATTGTTGATGGGTTAAATCGTTGTCGTAACTAAGTTGCCTGTACTGATTCAACTATTTAACCACTTAACCCTTTGACCTTAACGCAGGGAGCATTCGCCGCAGGCACCGAATCATCGGTTGACCTGCGGCGTTGTTTCCTTTTGTCCTATTCAAATGATGTCTCCTCCTGCAGTCTTGACCTTTTTGGTTTGATTAGAAATCATTCCCCTCTAGTCAGGCTGAATTGGCCATTCGTAATTTTGCCTCATTTTCAAGTTTAAATTGGAAGCTGTCTGCCAGCGCCTGCCAGCTGGCCTCGATGATATCCTCTGAGACACCCATGGTGCTCCAGATCTGGTTTTGATCCCGTGATTCTATTAAAACCCTGACCTTGGCCGCAGTCCCTCGGGTTCCATCAATTACCCGCACTTTGAAATCGACGAGGCGCATGGTATCCAGATCCGGATAAAATTTATCCAGGGCTTTTCTGAGAGCATTGTCCAAGGCGCTTACCGGACCATAGCCTTCGCCGGCCGTGATCTCCTTTTTATCCCCGACACCAATTTTAATGGTCGCTTGGGCGCTGCAAGGCTGGTCTTTGTCTTTTTCGACGGTTACCCGGAAGGATTCAAGTTCAAAATGAGGCCGAAATTGATCGGTAAACTTTTCTAAAAGGATTTTAAACGTGCCGTCGGCCGTATCAAACTGGTACCCTTCCTGCTCCAGCTGTTTGACCTCGGAAGCAATCTTGCGGCTGTCGAAACCATTTTTGCCAAGCTCAATTCCGAGTTCTTTGGCTTTGTATTCCACATTGCTTTTGCCGGAAAGATCGGAGACCAGAACACGGCGTTTGTTTCCGACCTGTCCGGGATCCATGTGTTCATAGGCCCGCGGTGTTTTCATGATAGCGCTCACATGAATTCCGCCCTTATGGGCAAAAGCGCTTTTACCGACAAAGGGCCTTGAATTTAAGGGAACCAGGTTGGCCGTTTCGCTGACATATCTCGACAGATTTTTAAGTTTTTTAAGATTGTTTTCTGAAATGCATTCATGGCCCATTTTCAGGCATAGGATCGGGATGATTGAAGTCAGATCGGCATTGCCGCATCTTTCACCATATCCATTTATGGTGCCATGGACCATTTCCGCACCTGTTTGGACCGCTATTATCGAATTGGCCACTGCCATGCCGCAGTCATTATGGGTGTGGATCCCGAGCTTGATGGCGCTGTTTTGAGACGGGTTGGCGCGGTTGACAAGCATTTTAGTTTTAACTTCATTGATGATCGAATCTAATTCCGATGGGAGCATACCCCCATTGGTATCACATAAAACGATAAAATCAGCGCCCCCGCTTATGGCAGCGGCAAGGGTTTCCAAGGCATAGTCTCGGTTGTTTTTGTAGCCGTCGAAAAAATGCTCGGCATCAAAGATAACCTCGCGGCCGCGCTGCTTTAAAAAGGCCGCACTGTCGCTGATCATGCCCAGATTTTCTTTAAGCTTATTATTCATAACCTTCTTAACGTGAAGGTCCCAGCTTTTTCCGACAATCGTCACGGCGGGTGTTTGGGCATCAAGAAGCGCTTGGAGATTGCCGTCTTCATCCGGGCGGATGCCGGGCTTGCGGGTTGAGCCAAAAGCAGTTAAACGGGCATGCTTAAATTCCACTCTTTTAGCGAGTTCAAAAAATGCCAGATCTCTTGGATTGGAACCGGGCCAGCCGCCTTCAATATAATGGATGCCGATTTCATCCAACCGCATGGCAATATTTAATTTTTCCTCCGCGGAAAAGGTGATGTTTTCACCCTGGGTTCCGTCTCTTAGGGTTGTGTCGTATAAAAAGATGGGGTCCATTATGGTTCTCCAATAATTTTGGGCTAAGGGCATGGGGCAGGGAGCATGGAGTTCGCAAGATATGCCGTATTAAATTGATACCGTCGTACGCCATGCACGATGCGCCATGCGCCATGCCTATTTGCGTCTGTTTTCCGGTCTGAGTGAGCGTACCACGGCACCGGTTTGCCACATTTCAGATTCTTTGATAACCTTCAGTTCCTTTTCAAGCTTTTCGCGATAATCGGGGGCACTGTTGGCCTCCAGAACCCGTTTGGTTTCCTCTCCGGAAATTACTTTTTCATATAACTCATCAAACACAGGCTTTACGGAATCCCGGAATCGGGGTGCCCAGTCCAGGGCTCCGCGTTGGGCTGTCGTCGAGCAGCTGGCAAACATCCAATCCATACCGTTTTCAGCCACCAGACGGATAAGGCTTTGGGTCAATTCTTCTACCGTCTCATTAAATGCTTCACTGGGGCTGTGTCCGTTTTTTCGCAAAATATTATACTGCGCTTCCATGACCCCTGCCAGGCATCCCATCAAAACACCGCGTTCGCCGGTTAAATCACTGTGAACTTCATTGGCAAAGGTGGTGGGAAAAAGATAGCCGGAACCGATGGCGATCCCCAGCGCCAGAGTCTTTTCTCGGGCGTTGCCGGTGTAATCCTGATGGATGGCAAAGCTTGAATTGATACCGCTTCCATCCAAAAAATTACTTCTGACGGTGCGACCCGATCCCTTGGGAGCGACCAAAACCACATCGACATTTTTGGGCGGAATGATAGCGGTTTGATCGTGATACACAACTGAAAACCCATGTGAGAAGTAAAGTGTATTTGCGTCCGCGAGGCATTCCTTTATCTTTGGCCATACGGCCATCTGGCCCGCATCTGAGAGCAAGTACTGAATTACGGTCGCCTTCTGCGCGGCTTCCACCAGTGGAAAAAGCGTTTTGCCCGGCACAAAACCGTCGGCAACCGCCCGGTCCCAGGACCCGCTGTTTTCGCGTTGGCCCACAATAACATTGATTCCGTTATCTCGCATGTTTAAAGCCTGGCCCGGTCCTTGAACGCCATAACCTAATACCGCCACGAGGTCATCTTTTAGAACTTCGCGGGCTTTTTGCAGCGGAAATTCTTCATCCGTGATAACTTCTTCCATTACACCACCGAAGTTGAACTGTGCCATAATGATCCTCCTTGCTGCTTGGTTTTGATTGTTTGGTTTTAGCGCGGCTGGAAGCCGCTCCCACCGATTGAGCTGGGTTGCGGGAGCGGCTTCCAGCCGCGATGCAAAAATAGCCATTTAGGGATTGAAATTAGAAGCTATTTGGGTTCCCGGTAAAGCGCCAGGGTCCCGCTTCGAGCAATCTTCTTTATCCCCATGGGGCGCAGAAGATTTATCAGCGCAGCTAGTTTTGCGACATCTCCGGTTACCTCAATGATATAGTGCTCTGTGCCGACATCAATTACTTTACAACGAAAGATGTCGACAATTCGCAGTATTTCTGCGCGAAGTTCAGGTTTGGCCTGTACGCAGATGAGTGCCATCTCTCTTTTAACAGCCTTTGGTCCTGTCATATCGCGCAGTTTTATAACGTTAATCAACTTGCGGAGTTGCTTTTCGATTTGTTCGATTAATGGCGGATTGGCTTTAGTGACGATCGTGATTCTGGAAACCCGGGGGTCCATCGTCGGCGCCGTGCATAAGCTTTCAATGTTAAAACCTTTGCCGCTGAATAATCCGGACACTCTTGAAAGAACCCCCGGTTGGTTATCAACCAGCATTGTCATGGTATGTTTTTGTTCATCCATAATTAAATTCCTTGTGACGCGTTGCGTGTTGCGAGTTACGAGTTGCGGGTTTGGAATTAAAGCGGGCTGCAATCAATCCGGTCAAATGTTTTTTTAACTCGCAACGCGCAACCCGTAACCCGAGACCAAAGTGTCTACACGAGTAGCATTTCCGTAATGGGTGCACCGGCGGGCACCATGGGATAAACACTTTCTTCCCGGTCTACCTTAAAGTCCATAATGACGGGTTCAGAAATAGCGAGGCCCTCTTTTAGCACAGCTTCTACCTCTTGCGGCTTTGATGCCCTTAACCCTACCGCCCCATATGCCTCGGCGAGTTTTACAAAATCAGGCGCACAATCCATGCCTGTACAGGCGTAGCGTTTGTCGTAAAATAATTCCTGCCATTGGCGGACCATCCCCAAATAAGCGTTATTCAAAATTACCACCTTTACCGGCAGACCACTTTGGACTGCAGTGGCCATTTCCTGAATGTTCATTTGAATGCTGCCGTCTCCGGCAATATCGACGACGAGTTTATCGGGACACGCCACTTGAGCGCCAATAGCCGCAGGCAGACCGAAGCCCATACAGCCAAGACCACCCGATGTAATAAAATGATTGGGTCGATCGAAGTGATAATATTGAGCCGCCCACATCTGGTTTTGCCCGACCTCGGTGGTGATAATGGCCTGACCCTTGGTTAGCTCATACAGCTTTTCAACCACATACTGGGGCTTGATTGTATCCTCCTGTTTATAAGCCAGAGGGGTTGTGTTTCTCCATTCCTCAATTTGTGCAAGCCATTTTTGACGTTTCTTGCCAATATCTTCTAGATCGGCTTGATCGATGAGTTCGTTTAAGTGATTCAGACTGGTTTTGCAGTCTCCGACAATGGGAATTGTCACCGGGATGTTTTTGCGTATTGAAGTTGGGTCGATATCAATGTGGACGATTTTCGCCTGGGAGGCAAACGCATCTGTTTTTCCCGTAACACGGTCGTCAAAGCGGACACCGATAGATATGAGAAGATCACATGCACCGGTGCTCATATTTGCTCGATAGGTACCGTGCATCCCGAGCATCCCGAGCCATAGAGGATCTGTGCCTGGAAATGCCCCCAAACCCATAAGGGAGGTGGTAACCGGTATCTTTGTTTTACGAGCAAACTGCGTCAACTCAGCAGCCGCCTGGGAAAGAATAATTCCGCCACCGGCAAAAATAACCGGTCTTTTGGATTGCTCGATCAGTTCAACGACTTTCCGCAATTGCTTCATGTTCGGATTGTAAGTCGGATTGTAAGATTTTAGGCGGATCTCTTTTACCGGTTGGTAATCAATGGTCAATTTGGTGACATCTTTAGGAATATCGATAAGGACGGGGCCCGGTCGGCCGGATCGCGCCAGGTAAAATGCCTCTTTGATTACTTTGGGAAACTCTTCGGTGGATTGAACCAGGTAGTTGTGCTTGGTGCAAGGGCGTGTGATGCCGACAATGTCGACCTCCTGAAAGGCGTCGTTGCCGATTAACTGGGTCGGCACCTGGCCCGTCAAAATGACTATCGGTATTGAGTCCATATAGGCTGAGGCAATACCGGTAACCGTATTGGTTGCTCCCGGACCGGAAGTGACCAGGCAAACCCCTGTTTTTCCACCGGCGCGTGCATACCCATCGGCTGCATGGACGGCTCCCTGTTCATGCCTGACCAATATATGTTGAATATCCGTCTTGGCCAGTTCATCATAAATATCAATGACCGCCCCACCGGGAAATCCGAAGATGGTATCGACACCTTCTTCTTTTAGTACTTTCATCAGAATTTGAGCACCGGTTAGTTTCATCTCGTTCTCCTCTTTAAAATTTCTAACGATTACGCATTGATGTTGGTGATGCTATAAAAGCGCATAAAAAAAACCGTTGCCAGCCTCGAGGCTGATAACGGTTTATTTTTGAATTTGAGTGATTCGGTTAGGCCATTATCAACCCCTTTGCTCGCCGCGGACAATAATTATTCCGCTGACGAGTACGAGAATAAGGCTAATAAGATTTCTAATGGCGCTAACGTTGTTCATGGTAATCCATCAAATTTGAATTTATGCTACTGTCTAGCAGGCTGAAAATAAATTGTCAAGCTTTTTTAAAAAAGATTCACACTAAAGGATTTTTCGGTAGTCGCATTCTTTCGTAAGGCACGTTAAAAAGGTCCCATCCTTTTTGGTCGTTTTTTCAACCAGTATCTTGGCGCCGCATGCCGGGCATTCTTGGGCCACCGGTTTATCCCAGGTGGCAAACTCGCATTTTGGAAATTGGCTACAACCGTAAAATATCTTGCCGCGCTTTGATTTCCTTTCAACGATTTCTCCATCACAACCGTTTTGGGGACAGGTCACACCGATTTTACTGTTGGCGCCATTGGAGTTTAAAGATTGGGTATTTTTGCAATCCGGATAGGCGCTGCACGCTAGAAATTCTCCATAGCGGCCGCGCTTGATAACCATTGGACTGCCGCATTTGTCGCAGGATTTTTCAACGACTTCATCGATTGACGTTTCAACTGCCTGGACGTTGCCTTTTTCATCACGGATGTAGTCTCTGGAGTAGTTACAATCCGGATAGCCGCTGCATGCCAGAAAATGTCCGTTTTTTCCTACTTTTATGTGCAGCGGTTTGCCGCATTCGGGGCAGTTTAGGCCGGTCGGCATCCCGACGCCTTTGACACTGAGCATACCTTCAGATGCAGCCTCGAGATCTTTTTTAAAAGGATTATAAAATTGGGCTAAAATTTCGGCTGATTCGGCTTCTGAGGATTCAACGCGGTCTAGATTTTCTTCCATTCGAGCGGTAAATTCCACATCAAAGACATCCGGAAAATTCTTTACCAGCAAATCGTTTACAATAAATCCCAGTTCGGCGGGTCTAAAATATCTGTTTTGCAGGTTCACATATTCTTTTTCTCGAATGGTTGATAAAATATTGGCGTAGGTACTGGGGCGGCCGATTCCGTTCTCCTCAAGTTCTTTTACCAGGGAAGCCTCTGAAAATCTGGGAGGCGGCATCGTGAAATGCTGCTTGGGTTCCAACTGCAGAAGTTTTAAAATCAAACCTTCCCATAGCGCTGGAAGGGCCGGTGCTTTTTTCTGGTCTTTATTTGCGATTTCATCTGCGACCGACATGTAAAGCGCCATAAAGCCTGGGAATTTAACCGTTGATCCGCTGGCCGCAAACTGATAGGAGCCGGCCGCAATCGTCACAGAAACCTGATTAATCAGGGCCTGTGACATCTGGGAAGCGACAAACCGTTGCCAGATGAGACGGTATAAAGCCAGTTGATCCTCCGATAAATGCGGGGCGAGCTCATCGGGGATGTAAGCGACCGATGTCGGGCGAATGGCCTCATGGGCATCCTGCGCCTTTTTGCGATTTTTAAAAAACCGGGGTTGCTCCAGGGCATAGGCATCACCGAATTTTTCACGGATCAATCCAAGGGCCTCATCCGCGGCTTCTTTGGCGATGCGAGTGGAATCGGTGCGCATATATGTGATAAGCCCAACAGGTTCACCTGGACCGAGTTCAATTCCTTCATAGAGTTGCTGGGCAATCAGCATGGTTTTTTTAGCTGAAAATCGCAGCCTTCGAATCGCGTCCTGTTGAAGTTTGCTGGTCGTAAAGGGCGGTTGCGGATTTTTGCGTGTCGTTTTCTTAACTATTTTTTTAACGACGAATTGCTTGTCTTCAAGATCCGCCAAAATCGCCGTGGCTTTTTCTGCATTCGGGATTTCAATTTTGTCATTATTTTTTTTTGCCAATTTTGCAGTAAAGGGGGGAGGGGATTCGCCTTCAAGGTGAGCGGTGACGGACCAGTATTCCCGGGGTTCAAAAGCTTGGATAGCGCGTTCGCGCTCACAGATGATGCGCAGGGCAACAGATTGGACGCGTCCGGCACTTAAACCGCCTTTTACCTTGCGCCATAACAGCGGTGATATCTGATAGCCAACCAGGCGATCGAGTATCCTGCGCGCCTGCTGGGCTTCATATTTCGGGCGGTCAAGGCTCTCCGGAGAAGCCATGGCCCTGTGAATGGCATCTTTGGTCAATTCATGGAAAAGAACGCGGTAAAATTTACGGCCCTTTTTTTGAAGTATCTCGGAGGTGTGCCATGCAATGGCTTCGCCTTCGCGATCAGGGTCCGGTGCCAGATAAATATCGGCCGCATCTCCGGCTGCCTGCTTTAAGGTCTTTACTACTTTTTGCTTTCCGGGAATGTTTTTATATTTGGGTTTAAAACCATTTTCGATATCGATCCCCATTTCCTTATTCGGAAGATCTTTAATGTGGCCTACGGTTGCGGCAACATTATAATCTTTACCCAGATATTTTTTTATCGTTCTGACTTTTGTCGGCGACTCCACAACGACAAGCGGTTTGGTCACGATTACTCCTATTTATCTCGTTTTAACGAATTTCGATTGATTAGAAATGGGTTCAATTCTTTAATATAAAACAAATCGTTTGCCCGGCAACTGTTTCACGATTCCATTGAGTTCTAATTGTAACAATATGCTCAAAAGTTTTCCGGGTTCGATAGCCGTTTTGCGTACAATCGTGTCAATGTGTTCCGGATACGGGCTGAGGAGCCTATATACCGCGAGTTCCTCCGGAGTCATCAGAGATACGTTTTGAGCCGTGCGGTTTGGGCCTTGATGCTTAATTACTTTGGGCGTATCGATAAATGCGGATAGCTCCTCAAGCACATCTTGTGCATTTTCGATCAGTTTGGCCCCCTGTTTAATCAGCTTGTGAGTGCCGATGCTTTTAAAAGATTGAATGCTTCCCGGGACCGCAAACACTTCCCGATTCTGTTCCGCCGCCAGACGCGCGGTGATCAGAGATCCGCTTTTTCGGGTCGCTTCCACGACAACGGTTCCAAGACTCATACCGCTGATGATCCTGTTTCGAATTGGAAAATTATGGGCTTCCGGCTCCGTGTTGAGCGCAAACTCTGAAATGACCGCACCGCTTTCGGAAATTCGTTTAAACAGGTCTACATTTTCAGATGGATAGATATTGTTCAGGCCGCTTCCCAGTACGGCAATGGTTCTGCCCCTTCCCGCCAAGGCCCCGTGGTGGGCTGCTGTGTCAATTCCGACGGCCATTCCGCTGATGATGCTGAGGCCAAATGCAGATAGGTCCGCGCAAAGCTTTTGTGTAGTTGAAATGCCATATTCGGTTGCGTTGCGTGAACCGACGACGGCAATATTCCGGGGGGATCCATCCAGATTTCCGGAAACATATAAATAGGGCGGTGGATCCGGTATCTCCCGCAAAAGGGCCGGGTATGCGGGATCCGTTAAGGTCGTCACGTTAATCTTTTTTTTTTGCACCTGAGCCAGCTCGCGCTTGACGCTGTCAGGCGTTTTAAAATTTTGTATGGCGGCTGCCTGGCGAGCAGATATACCCTCAACCTTAAGCAATTCCTGCGCGGACGCCCGGAAAACGGAATCCGGCAAATTAAAGTGGTTTATCAGACGCTTAAACAGGTGATTTCCGATTCCCGGAACGCTTTTCAGACAAAACCAAGATAAAAGTTTATCCATCTCATATATGGGCGTTCACGGTTCAGGGTTCAGCGTTCAAGGTTGCTTTCTCTCATTAACGTTCAAAGGT
>JASFGM010000038.1:0-10999 GCA_050123755.1 Desulfobacterales bacterium | reverse complement strand
AAACTTTGTGCCGATATCGCGGCCATAGGCCTGGTTTTGCAATCCATAGATGGTGCCATAGGAGCGGTTGTTCATCACCAGCCAAACAGCCGGTATGTTGCGCTCCTTGGCCGTGGCTAAAACCCCGAGTACCGAGCTCATGGCCCCATCACCGATAAGCGTAATCACCTTCTTTTGCGGTGCCCCCAGCTGGGCCCCGATCACTGCCGCCGGGCCAAAGCCCATGGTGGCCAGACCTGATGGCGGCAGATGCGTCATGGGCTGATAGATGGGAAATTGCTGAGCCAACCCATTTTTGTTCCAGCCCACATCGGTGACCACAATACCGTCTTTGGGAAGCAACTCCCTGACCTCTGATAATATTCTTTCCGGACGGATCGGAACCGCATCCGAGGCATTGTGAACCGATATCTTCTTGCGCCAGGCCGTCATCTCATCTGCAATCGGCTGCAGGCGTGCGTCCGCCTTCCAGCTGTATCCTTTTTTGACATCTTTGACACCGGATAAAATATCCTCAAGCACCGCACCGGCATCGCCCAAAATACCAATCTCGATCGGATAGTTTTTGCCGATTTCGCGTTCATCCAGATCGACCTGAATGACCTTGGTCGGCCCGATGGCAAACGTATATTTCGATATCCAGGAGGAGCTGCTGGCTTCCGCAAACCGGGTACCGACGGCCAGAATGACATCGGCTTCCCGACACAGGCGATTTGCTGTTGGCGTGCCCCAGAAACCCGTCATCCCAACTGCCAGAGGATGATCATCGCTCAAGGCACCTTTACCCATAAGACTGTAAGCGACCGGCGCTCCCAGCGCTTCGGCCAGTGGGGCCACATGCTCTGAAGCCTCGGATAGAATCACCCCGCCTCCGGCGTAAATGAGCGGTCTTTCGGCCTCGACCAGCAGTTTTGCGGCCCTTTCAATCAGCTGCTCATCACCACGCATTCGCTGTCCGCCGCACATTCGCGCGGCCATCTGCGGTATTTCCACCTCGGCCCGCCGCGAGAATAAATCCATGGGTACATCCACCAAAACCGGACCGGGACGCCCCGAAGTGGCTATAGTAAACGCGCGGGCCAAAATACCCGGCAGTGCCTCGGTGCGGTGCACGCGCCAGGCGCGTTTAACAAAGGGTTTATATATCTCGTATTGGGTTGCATCACCATGCATCTTAAATTCCTGGTGGGCGTCACGCCCAAAATGTTGACTGGGAATATCCCCTGAGATTACCACCAGGGCCGAAGAATCCAGAGCAGCATTGGCCACTCCGGTGGTCGCATTGGCAATGCCTGGCCCTAAATGGGTTAATACCACAGCGGGCTTGTGCGTCACTCGAAAATAACCATCAGCCGCATGGGCTGCCATCTGCTCGTGCCGAAACGAGATGAATTCGATCGGAGAATCAATCATCGGGTCCAGCATGCCGATAACCGTGTGTCCGCATAGTCCGAAAACATAGTCCACCCCGGCTGATTCGAGGCACTTGACTGCAATTTGACCTCCAGTAAGCATCACATTTCCTCCTTTTCATTATTTGGTCGGCAGTACACCGGGGGGTGCGTACGCCCATAATAATAAAAGCGGTTCATCCGTATCATTATAATGAACGTGCTCAGCCCCATCGGGGATCCATATGAAATCATGGAGTCCAAAGCGGGTTTCTTTGTTGTTGGTTATATCATAGGCAATCCCGCCGCCTTGGACGACAAAATCAACCTCTTCCGAGCCCGGATGGGAGTGCGGCGCGCAACGCTCTCCAGGCTCAAATATGGTTAGACCGGCAACCATTTTGGTGGCTCCCAGTTGAGCCTCGTCCACAGCCCGAAATACTTTGCGACGGTGTCCCTCCTGCTCAAGTCCCAGCCAGATCTGCTCTGCTTCTTTGTAAGTCTTAATAACCCTAATCTCCATGTTCTGCTCCTTTCATTATCCTGATATTCTTCTCAGCGCAACACATTGAATCCATGGCAATGCCGCCGCTAGTCCGCCGCTTTAATCAACTCCCAGGCCGCCCGGATCCCCAGCAGGTAGCTGTTCACCCCGAATCCGGTGATCTGCCCCTGGGCCAGGGGCGCAATTACGGAATGATGTCGAAACTTCTCCCGGGCGTGAACATGGGACATGTGGACTTCTACAATCGGCACCTTAAGAATACCCAGCGCGTCCATAACGGCGTAGCTGTAATGGGTCCACGCCCCGGCATTAATCACCACGGCATCCACATTTTCTGTGTGGGCCTGGTGAATTTTTTCGACCATCGCGCCTTCATGGTTTGTCTGGAAACACGCTGCCGCAAACCCGAGTTCCGATGCTAATTCTTCAATTTTTTCATTTATCTCCGTTAATGTTATGGTGCCGTATTGCGCGGGGTCCCTTTTGCCGAACATGTTCAGGTTCACCCCGTGAAGAACGAGCACTTTTTTCATGTCATCCCCCCTGATTGCATTTTTAGGTTGCGTTATTTAAGCGGGCCGTGATATTCTAACAATCGGAATAATTTTCCAATAGACAGAATATTGTTGAGCATATCGCTTGTCAACCTTTTTTTAGATTAAAAAGGGGATTTCAGAATTCAACCATTGATCATGGAGGCATCATGAGAGCAGCTGTGTTAGTTGAGTCCGGCAAGATCCAGATAAAAGATGTTAAACCCCCTGAGCCCGGACCCGGCGAAGTATTAATACAGGTAATGCTGGCCGGAATCTGCGGAACGGACCATTCACTTTATAACGGAAAATTTGATGTTGCGCTGCCCGTTATTCCAGGCCACGAAGCCATCGGCCGGATTGAAAAACTGGGGCCCGGTGTGTCCGACTTAGAGGTCGGCCAACGCATAACCATTCAACCCAATTTTGCATGCCACCAGTGTTCACTGTGTCGCGCCGGGCATGAAAATATCTGTTCGGCCAAGATCCGACTCGGCCTTGATATAGACGGCGTATTTGCCGAATATGCGAAAGTGCCGGCAGATTATGTCTGGCCAGTCTCCCAGGGCCTTGAAGATGAGGTCGCCGTTTTTACTGAACCCCTTGCCGTCGCCGCCCACGCAATGAAAATAATGGCGCCCCGGAAAGGGGATCGAACATTGATATTCGGCACCGGTGTAATCGGTCTGCTGGCCCTGGAGCTGGCAGCGCTCAAGGAAGCGGAAGTCAGCGCCTGCGATATCAATCAAACCAGGCTCGCGCTGGCCAAAAAGCTAGGCGCTGCTGACGTCATCGACACCAGCGATCAAACCGCATCCCAGTCCAACGCCTTTGATCTGATATACGAAACAAGCGGGGCAGACTCGGCCCTGGCTCAGGCCATCCAGCTTGCAGCACCCGGCGGAAAGATCGTGATCCTGGGCTTGCCGGGCAAAGAACACCCGGTGTCGCCTGATTTAATCGTGCGCAAGGAATTACAGATTATGGGCTCCATGATTTATACCGACGAATTCCCGGAGGCTATAAACCTGTTGAAAAGCGGCCAGCTTCAGACCGAACCGTTAATCTCCGAGAAGATACCACTGGATGCGCTCGATCGGGCTTTGAGTGAGTTTGGCACACCCAACCGTGTGAAGATGCTGGTGACCATATCATAAATTCAAACAAACGTTGGGAGAAATCAATCAAATGAGTCGCAATGATACGGATGGGAAACTGCTTCTCGAGGATGAGACCCTTAGAGACGGTCTGCAGATGGAGTCACGCATTTTCAGTCTGAATGAAAAGCGGCAATTATTTCAAATTTTGAAAAAGGCCGGATTAAAGCGTATCCAGGTAGGATCGTTTGTCCATCCAAAAGTTGTACCCCAGATGGCAGACACCGACGAACTCATCCAAAGCCTCGGAAAACAGAAAAACACGGTTGTCTCGGCCTTGATATTAAATGACAAGGGACTGGAGCGAGCGCTGGCTTGCGAGGTCCCCCACGTGAGCATGTCCGTCTCGGTCAGTGACACCCACAGCCGCAAAAACGCCGGTCGCCCTGCAGCCGAAGCGCTTGAATCGATGATACAGCTTATCGGCCAAGCCCTTGATGCCGATTTGAATGTGCGTGCCGGTCTGCAGTGTACATTCGGCTGTGTATATGAAGGTCAAATATCTGAAAAAGCGGTTCTGTCCGCTGCTGAAAAAATGGCGCAGGCCGGAGCGAAGGAAATAAATTTGGCCGATACCACCGGGATGGCAACGCCTTATACGGTCAGAAACTTAATCAAGAAAGTCAATCTAGAACTACCGGATGTCCGCATTTCACTGCACCTGCACGACACCCGCGGTCTGGGCCTCGCAAACATGCTCAGCGGCTACGAGGCCGGCATACGCACTTTTGATGTTTGTACCGGCGGCCTCGGTGGATGTCCTTTTGTTCGAGGGGCCGCCGGAAATGTACCCACCGAAGATGCCGTCAATATGTTCGAGACAATGGGAATCAAAACCGGCATTGACTTGCAGTCAATCTGTGATGCGGTCGCAGCCCTAGAAGCGGCAGTGGACCGCAAGCTTCCGGGTCGCATGAAACGTGTACTGGAGCACAAGAGCAGCCATGAGTAAAAAAGTGAAAACAGCGGCAAAAGAGTCCGAACGCCAGGTCGAGGCGGTCGCCAAGGCATTGAATATCTTAGAGTGCTTTACAGCCAGCCAGCCGGAGCTGTCGCTCAAGCAACTCAGCGAAAAAACGGGCCTTTATAAAAGCCGTATTCTGCGCTTGTGTGGGACACTCATCGCTTATGGATTTCTCATCCGGCAGGAGAAATCCTTATACAAACTGGGCCCCAAGCTCATGATGCTTGGAAAGGTTTATGAGAACACCAATCCGCTGGCATCAATCGCCCGACCCGTGCTGAGGGAGCTGGCATCTCTGACGGGCGAGTCTGTAAAACTTTTTGTGATTGAAGGCACCAAACGGATTTGCCTCGTCAGAGAAAAAGGCCTTAACCCGCTTCGCTATGTCATCAGCGAAGGGGAATCTTTTGAATTGTATGCCGGAGCCGGTGGCAAAGTACTCCTAGCCTACGCTCCCGAAGAATTTCGCGATAGGGTATTGCATCAAACGCTCAAAAAATTCACACCCAAAACCATCGTCGAGCGGGATCGCTTGGAAAAAAATTTTGAGACCATTCGTAGACAAGGCTATTCGATAACCAGAGGCGAGCTCTTTTCAGAAGTCGGGGGAATGGCGGCACCTGTTTTTGATCATAACAATCGCGTTTGTGCATCGATGACCATCGCCGGCCCGAAACATCGATTTACGGAAGACCGCTGCCGGCAGATGCTCAAAAGCCTTTTATCTTCAGCAAAAAAGCTTTCCTTCCTGCTTGGAAATGCAGGTTAAGAATAGCGCTAAAATTCCGTCTGATGCCTATGGCGCCTTAGCGCCTGCCTAAAGCATGCCCCATCGCGCGGTGTGGCCGGTTCGCCCGCTAACGGATTGAAATTCATCCTGTTCCTTGTAATCCGGCAACGGTCAATTCTTTCAGCGTTTCGATCACATCCTTCCGGGTGACGGCTTCCGTAACAAAAACATCTCCGATATCGCGCGGCAAAACAAACCGCAAGCGCCCGGCCATCTTTTTCTTGTCAAGGTGCATGGTTTCGAACAGCCGGCTGGGGCTTATATTGCCCGGGATACGTGTGGGAAGTGCTGTCGCTTTGAGTGCGTCTTCAACTTGGTTTTGCAACGTAGCAGAACAGTGGCCGAGGCGGGCCGACAAATTCGATGCCGCCACGAGCCCCATCGCAACCGCTTCACCATGTCGCACTGCATGGCTGCTGACAATTTCGATGGCATGCGCAAACGTATGCCCCAGGTTAAGGAGGGCCCGCCGGCCTCGATCGAAAGGGTCTTCCTGAATAATGTTAATTTTGACCTGGATGGCTTGAGCGACAAGGGTTTGAAGTTCGTCGAGCGGTGGCTGGAGTTCACCGGCTTTGCGAATCCAGGTGCCGTTTACGATTTTCGCAAACAGGTCCGTGTCGCCGATCAGGCTCTGCTTGATAACTTCGGCCATGCCGGAGGAAAACTCCCTCGCAGAAAGACTCTGCAATGTCGCCACATCGGCGACTACGGCTTTTGGCTGTTTGAAAGCACCGATTAAATTTTTACCCTGGGGCAGATTAATTCCAGCCTTGCCGCCGATACTCGTATCGACCATCGCCAGAAGGCTGGTGGGGCACTGGACCAAATCAACACCGCGCATGTAAGTCGCAGCAACAAAGCCGGCGAGTCCGCTGATAACGGAGCCGCCAAGCGCAATGATGGTTCCGCTGCGGTCAAAGCCCTTTTTAACTAACTGCTCGCAAATAGATTGGACGGTGGCTAAGGTCTTATGCTGCCCGCCGGGTGGCACTTCGACGACGAGGTCGACACGACCGCAACTTTGGGTATATAACGGCCCAACATTGCTGTCGGTTATGACGGCCACAGGTCCACCAATGCCTGCCAGCTGGTTAACAAATGGCAGTAAACCACCGCCGACAATAAACTCATAACGGATACTGGGAGCGGTAATAGACAAGCGCAAATCCGGATCGGCCTGGATGATTCCGGACAAAAGGCTTGTCACTTCTTGCGGAATTTTGTCGGAGGTCACCATTTGCGGAAAACGGCCATAGCCTTCATCCCGCTGCTTCAATAGCTCTACAATACGCTCAATGGGGTTCGCTACTTCAAGCAGCGGTCGGCGTGCCTCCGTATCACTTTCGGCGCGTGCCATGATCTCCTCAGGCGTGGCAACAAGGCAAAAAACGCGTCCCCGCCTGCTCAGTGCCGCTGCATTGGCCGCATCCAACATCAAACGGCCACCGGTAGAAACAACAAGCCCCTCCTTAGCACTCAATTCCTGGGCGATCGCAGCTTCCATCTTGCGAAAAGCGGCTTCACCTTTTTCGCGGAAGATCTCGGCGATGGTTAGACCACTGCGAGCTTCTATTAGTTCGTCCGTGTCAACAAAATCATAGCCTAACTGCTCCGCCAGCAGCCTGCCGACGGTGGTTTTGCCTGTCGCCATGAATCCGGTTAAAATGATATTGGTTTTGGACATGATATTCTCAAAATTCCATGCAACAAAACAGACAGCGCCGCTCTAAGCGCCATCGCCTGTCGGTGCTGATTATCTGAGGGGTCGGGGAGTTTTTCTGTCCTTGTTTCTTTGACAAGCCCGTCTGGGGTTCCGCCCCCGCAAGCCGCAACAATATACACTGAGTTCCAAACAACGGCAGCAGGACCGCTAAATTCACCCCCGGGCAGCCCCAGAGAACCAAATCCCACGGCTGCGATGGTCATCGCTGCCTGTTCGGGGCAAACTAGACGTTCTGGGGGCGTTGTCAGAGCCTGGGAATCATTTGTTGCGGCTTGCGGGGGCGGAACCCCAGACGGGCCCTCTGACTTTATTTGAAGATGCCGATGCTTGCCGCAAAATAGGTTTTAGGGAAAACTCCCCGACCCCTCGACTATCTTCGTTATGAAAAAGGCCGCGGCTTTTTATCCCGCGGCCTTAAAAAAACCGCGGGATTTTGGTATGCCCACGGCTTGTTGCGCTTTGTTTGATATTTTATCGATCAGAGCGCACCCCAGGCAGACCGGTACCATTATAATAATACCAAAAATAAAGTCTGCCTGAGTGATAACGCTCCATTTAAAAATTACCCATATTCATGATAGATAAACTTTCACTTCCATAGTTATTTTATCAATACATGTCAACCAAAAAAATTAAAAAGCGCTTGACAAGCCTCATGAATCCATTTAGAAAGTGTAAGAATAGAAGTGAAAAATAATGATGATAACGACTCGACATAATATCGATCTATCCCGGCAGTACTTTTATTTTTATTTCTACCGGAGGGGTCTGCCCATGGGTTGATTGATCATCTGATTTGATTTTAAGCCGCGGGCAGACTGAAGCTCGCGGCTTTTTTGTTTTTAAAAGCCGTGAAAAAATTCACGGCTTTTTTTAAGCGAAAAAATAAAAGCAGTAAATCGAAGGGGACTCTAAAATGAAAGCAACAGATGATTTGCGAATTAAGGGATATACGCCGCTTGTCGCACCCCGGATTTTAAAGCAGGAAATTCCGATCAGCGCCAAAGCCAACGAAACAGTTGTTTTGGGAAGGCAGCAAATTGAAAACATATTAAAAAAAGAAGACAAACGCCTGCTGGTCATCGTAGGGCCGTGTTCCATACATGACGAAAACGCTGCCCTCGAATATGCCGCTAAACTAAATTCCCTGCGTAAGCAGGTCGCCGAAACTCTTTTTGTCGTCATGCGGGTCTATTTTGAAAAACCCCGCACCACCGTGGGGTGGAAGGGAATGATCAATGACCCCTTTCTAGACGGCACCTGCGACATGACAGCGGGACTGCGCAAAGCACGCGGCCTGTTAAGGCAGATTAATGAAATCGGGCTGGCTGCCGCCACCGAGATGTTGGACTCGATCACCGCTCAGTACGTCGCCGATTTGGTTAGCTGGTCGGCGATCGGGGCCCGCACCGCTGAATCCCAGAGCCATCGTGAAATGGCCAGCGGCTTATCCATGCCGGTTGGTTTTAAAAACAGCACGGACGGCAATTTGTCATCCGCCATCAATGCGCTCACGGCCGCACGCGCCCCGCAAAGTTTTCTGGGGATCGACCAGGAAGGCAAAACCTGTGTGGTCAATACCGCCGGCAACCAATGGGTGCATATGGTTTTGAGGGGCGGCAAAAGGCCGAATTATGATCCCATCAGCCTGGAAGAAGCACGCTTGAAATTGATTGAAAAAAACTTGCCGGAAACCCTTATGGTAGATTGCGCCCATGCCAACTCGATGAAAAAATACCAGGGACAATCCGTGGTCTGGAAAAGCGTCATCGGCCAATATCTCAACGGCAACAATGCCCTGATCGGCCTGATGCTCGAGAGCAACCTGCAGGAAGGCAACCAGGCATTTTGCGCTGACGCCTCGTCTCTTAAATACGGCGTCTCCATCACGGATGAGTGCATTTCCTGGAAGACCACCGAGCAGTTGCTGCTTTGGGCGCATGCGGAACTTCGCGCAGTGCGTCCTAAAAAATATCAACTGGCATCCTAGAAAAATTGAATATTGAAGATTGACGATTGAATATTTATGGAAACAATTACCATCAACGCAGATTCAGGCCCGTCACGCATCCTGATTGGTGAGCGCCTTGAGAACCTGCAGCAATACATTCCGGTAGCCAAGCCGATCATCATTACGGATGTTAATGTCGGCAAATTGTACCCCCTGGATTCAGTAGCCGCTGAGGTGATCACTATCGGAACAGGGGAAGAAATCAAGACCCTGGATACCGTGCAGGAAATTTATGCGCAGCTGATTTCAATCAAAGCGGACCGATCATCCTTTATCGTCGGCATGGGCGGGGGTATCGTCTGCGATATTGCCGGATTTGTGGCTTCGACCTTTCTGCGGGGAGTGCGGTTCGGCTTTGTGGCTACCACTTTACTGGCCCAGGTGGATGCCAGCGTCGGTGGGAAAAACGGCGTTAATTTCGAAGGCTACAAAAATATGGTCGGGCTGTTTCATCAACCAGAATTTGTCGTCTGTGATCCTGAATTATTGAAAACATTGCCGCAAAAGGAAATCTCAAGCGGATTGGCCGAAATCGTCAAACATGGAGCCATCGCGGATGCGAACCTATTTGCTTATCTTGAGCAACATGCTGAAGACATTTTAGCCCTGGACAGCCAGGTGATTGAAACGCTGGTACTCGCGTCCGTGCGTATCAAATCGGCGCTGGTCAACCGGGACGAAACCGAAAAAGGAGAGCGCCGCTTACTTAACTTCGGCCACACCTTCGGGCATGCGATTGAAAAAGTTACCGGAATTTCGCATGGCGAGGCCGTCAGCCGAGGCATGGCGATTGCAGCAGCGCTGTCTGTCAAAAAGGGCTTGTTGGCCGAAAAAGAGCATAAACGGCTCAGGGCCTTGCTGAATAATTTAAAACTTCCAACCTATTTTGGGCCTGAAACCAAAGCGGTCGTCAATGCCATCGGAAAGGATAAAAAGAGGGAGGGCAACTGGATCCACTTTGTTCTGCTAAATGGAATCGGCTCTGCCATTGTGGATAAAATTACGTTAGAGGAACTCGAGGGTGCCATCCATGGATAAATCAATCCCAGACAAACAAACCGGAGATCGGAACACCGATGTCGAAGCGCTGCGGGATGCCATCGATGCGATCGATGAAAAAATTTTAGGTTTAATCAACCAAAGACTTTTACTTGCTGCGCAAATCGGCCGTTCTAAAAAACAAAGCGGCATTCAGATTGTGGACAGCAGCCGGGAAAAAGCAGTATTGGGCCGATTACGGGAGCGCAATGCGGGCCCTTTGCAGGAAAATGCCCTTCACCAAATATTTACGGCCATTATCGCTGCTGCCCGGGATATTCAAAACAAATGATTGAGGTTAAGCCACATAACATTCAGCAGAGTGAGGTCCAGGTTCCGGGATCGAAAAGCTACACGCACCGGATGTTGATCGCAGGTGCATTATCAGATGGCGTCTGTGTGATTAAAAACGCACTTGTCAGTGAAGATACGCGCTTTACGATGGCTGCCCTAGCGCAAATGGGCATTCGGATTGAAGTCCGCAAGGACGATCTCCTGGTTCACGGGCAGGGTGGCCGTCTGGCTTCTTGCGAAGCGCCCATTTATCTCGGAAATTCCGGCACCTCCATGAGGTTGCTAACCGCTGTAGCTGCGCTCGGAAAAAGAAGGTATACCCTGACAGGCACAGCGCGCATGCAGAAGCGGCCGATAAAGGATCTTTTGGACGCGTTACAGCAGATGCGCGTTAAGGCCCGATCATTAAATGACAACGGTTGCCCGCCGGTCGAGGTAACCGGCGCAACGATTAACGCCGATACGGTGGATATTAATTGTCAAAAAAGCAGCCAGTACCTTTCCGCTCTGCTACTGATTGCGCCATACACCCGAAATGGACTCGAAATTCGGGTTGCCCAGGGACCGGTATCGAGACCGTACGTGGACAT
>JASFGM010000037.1:0-11395 GCA_050123755.1 Desulfobacterales bacterium | reverse complement strand
CCTTGGCTCTGGCGGCCTGTTTTTCTTCCGAAATGTGGAAAATGGCTTCTAGATAATCTTCCATATTGGAGCTTAACGGTTCTGCATGGCTCATTTTATTTTTCCTTTTCCGGTTTTTCTTCACAGAAAGCCGGGTCCGTGGGGCAGGACGAACACCCGCACCCGCACGCGTCTTCGTGTTTAAATTTTTTTAAAAAATTTCGAATCAGAAACGCCGCTGCAATGGCAACAATTAAAATAACGATAAGGGTTTGCATTTTATTTCACCTAAAGCCCGCAGGCGGATCCAATTTGAAAAATGAACACTGCTAAAACAAATGCCAGCACGCTATTAAATGCCATCGCAAACACGCCCCATTTCCAGGAACCCGATTCCCTTGAAATACAGATGACCGAAACAAAACAGGGCGAATAGAACATCGTAAAAACGATCAAGCCCACCGCCACCAGAGGCGACCAGCCGGGATCCCTGGCCAGGGTTTCAGACAAAGAGCCGGTTTCTTCCGGATCCACCTCTCCCAGGGAATAGGTGGTGCCAAGGGTTGAAACCACCACTTCCTTGGCGGCAAATCCGCCGACCAGCGCAATGTTGGTTCTCCAGTCGAAACCCGCCCATTTCGATACGGCTTCCAATGCGCCGCCAATACGACCGCCAATCGAATATCGCAATCCAGCTTCGGCTTCGGCCGCATCGATTCGTTGAAGATTTTCTTTAAGGTTTTTTGCCCGACCTGAAAGCGCAGCACGCTCATCGGCAGCTTCCAGTTGCTGAACAACCGCTTGCGGCCCACGGCTTATTTCAGCCTGGCGCAATTTTTCAAATTCCTGAATCTTTGAATCCGGCAATCCGGGAAAGGTCATCATGGCCCACAGGACAACCGACAGCCCCAAGATCACCGTACCGGCCTTTTTGATATACTGCCAGGTGCGTTCCCAGGTATGAATGGCCAGGCCCTTAAATGTCGGCATGCGGTAGGGGGGAAGTTCCATAACAAAGGGGGTCGCCGCACCTTTGATGACCGTGACGCGCAACAGCTTGGCAACCAGCAGCGCACCGGCCCAGGCGCCGACGGTGATTAAAAACATAATGGCCGCCTCATACTTGGCAAAAAACGTCGCAATCAGCAGGGCAAATACGGGCAACTTGGCGCCGCAGTTCATAAAAGGCACGGTCAGCAGGGTGGCCAGGCGTTCACGCGGCGACTTGAGGGTGCGGGTTGCCATTACCCCCGGTACGGCACAGCCTCCGGCAATACCGCCGGATACAATAAAGGCCATCACAGAGCTGCCGTGCAAACCAAATATGCGAAATACCCGATCCAGCATAAAGGCTACCCGGGCCAGATAGCCCGAATCCTCCAGGATGGCAATGCCGAAAAACATAAACATAATAAGGGGCACAAACCCCAGGACGCCGCCGACACCATCAATGATGCCGGATACGATCAGCGATTTGAGTATCCCCTCCGGCAGGAGGGCCGACAGGGCTGACCCCAGCCAGCCAAAAAAAAGTTCCAGCCATCCCACCGGCACTTTACTGTAAGTAAAGGTAAAATGATAAAGTCCGGCAATCACGGCCAGCATGATTAAGGGGCCAACAAAGCGATTGGTAAGTACTTTGTCGATTCGATCCGAGCTGTAAAGCCGGTTGCGGTCGTATTTGTGGTAGATGACGCCCTGCTTCAGAATCGATTTGATATACCCATAGCGTTGATCGGCAATCATGGCCTCCGGGTAGGTATCCAGCGTATTTAGCAGGTGGTGGGATACCTTGCGCACCATTTCCTTCAGGCGGTTGGACAGGTCCGGATTGGCCTTTTGGCCTTTGCGAATAATCTGTTCATCGCTTTCTAAATATTTCAAGGCAATCCAGCGCGCCTGATAGGTGTCGGTTAGAAAATGGCTGTCTGTAATTTCTTTTTCCATTTCGGAAAGCACCGGATCGATATCCGCCCCGTAGGAAATTTTAAGCGGCGTCAATTGATGCGGTTCCTGGACAATTTGAGCGGCACTGTCCATCAATTCCATTTTGCCTCTGCCCGAGCGGGCAACGGTTGGGGTAACGGGTACTCCCAGCAGAGATGAAAGTTTTTGGGCATCGACTTTAATCCCCCGTTTTTTGGCCACATCGATCATGTTAAGGGCGATGCAAATCGGAATACCCATTTCAAGGAACTGGATGGCCAGGTATAGATTGCGTTCCAGGTTGGAGGCATCAACGATGTTGATGACCACTTCCGGTTTCTGATCGACCAAAAAATCACGGGCCACCACTTCTTCCAGGGAATAGGCCGTGAGGGAATACGTGCCGGGAAGATCAACAATATGAAGCCTGAACCCGTCACGGATACGCACATAAGTGCCCTCTTTTTTTTCGACCGTTACGCCGGGATAATTGCCCACATGCTGCCGCGATCCGGTCAGCTCATTAAAAAGCGTGGTTTTGCCGGAATTCGGGTTGCCGGCTAATGCGACCGTTGGTGCCATGTGTTATTCGACCTCCACTTCGATATGGTCGGCTTCATTGTTGCGCAGCGTCAGCGTCGTCCCCATGACTTTTAACGCCACAGGATCATATAAGGGCGCGCGCCCCTGAATTTTAATTTCGGTACCCGGCACAAGCCCCATATCGCGGATACGTCGGCCAAGTTCACCGCTTACTTTGATACTGGCAATCGTGCCTGTTTGATTATCGTGCATGTTGCGCAGGTTGATTCGCATTTCGCTTCAATCCTCCGTATAGAGTGCGTTTTATAGTGGTTGTCAAAAAACGTTCCGGTATTCGAACGTTTTTTTCTACAGCCGTACATTCTTTTATGCCGAAATTGCTTCATTCGGAACACGATTATGGAAAGCGGTATAAACCAAAATCGGAAATGTTAGGTACACCAAACTTTATACGGTGTCAAGAAAAAAATTCAACATGCAAAACTTATGCCTGTAATTCGCTGATAGCGTTACGGAATTCAGATTTTTATAAATGTTGTTTCGAGGGTGCGAGAGTTAGCAAGAATTTTGACGGTAAGGTAATTTGAATTGAGGCTTATAGTGGTTGTCAAAAAAACGTTCCGGTATTCGAACGTTTTTTTCTACAACCACTTATGCCGAACTTCCTTATTTCGGAAAATTATTATGGAAAACGGTATAATTGACGAAAAGTCATAACAGAAAGCAATTTGACCAATCGTTGCTTAGCCCTTTGGTTTTATTAAAATTATCGAAGCTAAAATAATAAAATGGCAATATTTTTAAGCTGTCATCCGCTTTTAAATTCTATAAACAGGCTTGCATCCTCACCGTCGATTTCCGGTCTGTTCTTCATCCAGTTTAAAATCCGGCATCCGTCCGTTTCGCCGTTGGGCGTCGAGCAACTGATGTAGGGCATAATCGGATCACCGGCAATAGATTTGTAGTATAGTAATCGCGCCCGATCGCTGGGAAATTCTTCCAGTTCCAAAAGATGAACAATATAGATAGAACTGTCGCCTTCAAATAAATCGCTGCTTTCCCTGGAATCGATAATCCGTTCTTTAAAACGCTCCACCGCCGCCTGTCCGTTTTCAGCCGCAACAATCAGATTGAACTCCCCGTGCCTTCGCTCTGATTCTTCTACCTCTTGCTGATTGGTCATATGTAAGAACTTACCGATATAAAGCATCATCTACCTCTTTTTGTTTTCGCCGGTTAGATCAATACACCGCTCGTCAAACCAGCAGCGCTTATTCCCAACTTACCAGCAAGCATCTTAGTCGTTCCAAATCATTTTGTCTATATAATTAAAGTCAAATGACTTTAATTATATTTAATCCAGAATGATTGTCTCACCATGTTTGAGAACCAAAAAGTCCTGCTCGGGAATTTTATTTTCCTGCAAAGCGGTGGCCAGCCGATTGGGCGGCTCATCCAGCGGTTCATCTGTTAATATAAACGTACCCCAGTGAATGGCCAACGATTTTCGGGATTGTGCATCCCTATGAATCTGCACTGCCTCTTCAGGGTTCACATGATGTTGGCGCATAAACCAGCGCGGCTCGTAAGCACCGATCGGTATGGCCGCCAGATCAAAAGGGCCCAGTTTATCCCCGATTTCTTTGAAATGAGGCGCATAGCCGGTATCGCCGACGAAAAAGAATCGAAACCGATTCGACTTGATCACCCAGCCGGCCCAAAGCGTTGTGTTGCGGGAAAAGATACTGCGTTTGCTCCAGTGTTGGACCGGCACCGCTATGATTTCAAGATTTCGGTCTGGTTGCCGGTCCCACCAATCCAGCTCGACAACCTGATCAATCTCACGGATCGCGAACCAGCTTTTTAGGCCCAAGGGCACATAGAAGCGTGTCTTTTCGCCGCCGGGGCGCCGGCGTAATTTCATAATGGTTTGCTCATCAAGCGCATCATAGTGATCATGGGAAATGACAACAATATCGATCGGCGGCAGATCTTCAAATGCCAATCCCAAAGGCGCGACTCTTTGCGGTCCGGCCCACTGGACCGGTGATGCGCGCTTGGAAAAATGCGGATCCGTAAGAATATTGTAACCCTCCATCTGCAGCAATACCGTGGCATGCCCGATCCAGGTTACGGTGTTTTGATCTCGATTTCGCCTTAAGAAGTCCGGATTATTCTTCGCCAAAGGGAAATGATAGCTTTCAGGACCCGGAATGTCTTTGTCTGCTCGCTGGCTGCGCCATTTTAACAAATCCCAAAAGCTATTTTCTTCATACCCGTGGACATTTTTAAATCCGTTTTGGGTGTGATGGGGTTTATCCGCTGAAGGGGTCTGAGCCGCGCAGTTTAAGGCCGACAGGCAGATAAAACACATCGTCATAAATCTAAACCCGTAAAATATATTGAACATAAAGATACCATTATCCTTACCCGGTGGTGTCAGAGTTCAGGTGTCAGGTGTCAGGTGTCAGGCAAAATAGCTCATAGCTGATAGCTCATAGCTTGAAGGCCAGGAGGCCAGAAAGCCTGGAAGCTTTTGCGCTTTCAAGCCTTCCAGCGTCCCAGCCTATCGCTTCCTAGCCGATCCGCCTTTTTTTGAACCCTGACACCTGACACCCGAAACCTGAAACCTAAAACAGGACCGTATTTTAAAAATTACATAAGGGACACCACGCTAACATGTTGTATTGCCACAGAGCTCACAGCCTCGCGCCGCAATACTTGCAAAATTTAGCGTCATTATCGTGTCCTTCGGCACTGCATTCCAGACAGGCCTGAGTCGAAATTTTTCTGCCAAAGGCCTGTGCCAATTCGACCGTTACGATTCCGGTCGGAACTGCAATGATTCCATAACCTATAATCATTATCAGCGATGAAAGCAACTGACCCAGATTGGTCTTGGGCGATATGTCTCCGTAACCGACGGTTGTCAGTGTAACAATCGACCAGTAGATGCTTTTCGGTATGCTGGTGAAACCGTCCTTGGGGTCTTCGATAAGATAAATCAAGGAACCGAAAATGGTGACCAGGATCAACACGACCAATAAAAATACGATGATTTTGCGTCGACTGGCTCGCAATGCCTGCATCAGCAAACGGGCCTCGCCCAGATACTGCACCAGTTTTAAAATTCGAAAAATTCGCAGGACCCGCAATAACCGGATAATCAGAAAATACTGGGCGCCCGGAATAATGATAGCCAGATAGGTCGGCAAAATCGCTAAAAAGTCGACAACACCGAAGAAGCTGGTGGCATAAGCAAGCGGCCTTCCAACGCTGAGCAATCGTAAAATGTATTCGATGGTGAATAAAATCGTAAAAACCCATTCTCCGGCCAATAAAATTTGGCCGTATGTTTTTTGGATGGCGCTGACACTATCGAGCATCACCATCACAACGCTCACCAATATGGACAATATCAATAAAACATCAAACCATTTGCCGGCCGGCGTGTCGGCCTCAAAGATGACCTCATGAACCTTAAGCCGCCATCGGTTTCGAGAATTATTTGTGTCCATAACGGCCCTTTAAATTTTTTTAAAAGTTAAAAGCGCAAAGACCACAGAAAACAGAAGGCCAAAAACAGCGCACAAGAAACAAATCGTTTTTAGAAATCTTGAAGAAGGGATTTTATGCTGGGTGCACTTTGCCCCTGTCTTTAGCAATTTCCTCCAATTTCCAATACCGAATACCCAGTGTCCAATATCTATTTATTGCTGTTTTAGCTTATACCCTCTCTTCTCTAACAAATCGACGACACTTTCCGGCCCCACCAAATGGCCGGCGCCCACAACGAACAGAATATTTTTGTTTTCCCGCATTAGGACTTCAATTTCTTCAACCCACTTCTTATTTCTCTGAATCAGTAAGCGGTCATGGATGTCCGGATAATCCTTAAAGCTTTTATATAAAAGTTCGTGCAGGCCACTCGCATTACCGGCTTTCCAAAATTTAACCAGATCAGCGGCCAGCTCGCTGACAACCTCCAGATCTTTTAAGGTCTGGTTTAAAAAAGCGATTTGATCTTTTTTGACCATATTACCCAGCAAATTTAACTGAAACTCCGCCGATTCCAGAAAGCCGATTTCCTTTGCATCTGTGCTTGCTTTATTAAAAAAGTGGACATCAAGACCATAATTGGGATTAAAGCCCAGCCGCTGGAGTTCCAGGGTTGCCAGAGTCAGCGATACAAGCCAGGGTTTGAACCGCGCAAATTGTTCCAGCGGCAGCCCCAGCGCGCTCATCTTCCTTTCGAGCAACTGCCGCGTGTGTCCATCAAGATCCTGCAGCAGGTTTTGTCCCTTCGGATACGAGCCCAGCTGCAGCATTATCGCCTGCATGGCCGGTTCTTGCAGGGCGGCGATATCGGTTTCAAACACAATCTTGCGGCAGTCGGCATAGGCGCTTCCGATGGCAGCGGCTAAGGGATAGGTGTCTTGCTTGAGAACATGCAGCGAGCCAAGTAAGTAAAATTGATTCGACTGGGTTTGAATGGACCACAGACAGCTCTTGTGGGTCTGCTGGACGGCAGTTGACTTGGCATGCAAGCCGAGTTTCGTTGTGAAAAAAAAAGCCAGCAGGAAAGAAACAATCAAAACAACACCTGATACAGGTTTAACAAAATGCCTTGGGACCATGAGGGCTCCTTTCGAAAAAGGATCAAACCGTTTAGGTGTTTTTATTCCCATTTCTGCAATATCTCGTTGACCACCTTCCCATCAGCCTGTTTGCCGAAGTGCTTCATGATGGCGCCCATCGCCTGCATTTTGTTCTTATATTCGGAGAAATCGATGTTTTCCTTGACCCAGGTCATGATCTCTTCGCGGGTCGCCATCTTGGGCAGATAGAATTCAAGGATGCTGAGATATTCAGAAGATTCTTCTTTTTTGGCCTCCAGAACAATACGCTCGGATTTTGCCAGCCCCTGGATAATTCCAATGATATCATCGTTGGTAATCTCTTTGCTCTTTTTGGGTCGCGTCGTTTTTTTGCCGCTTTCCAGGGTAATGGGTACCGTCAGCTTGGGAAACTCGGCCATTATTTGTCGAATGGCGCTTCTGGCCTCTATATCTTTATTGAGCATGGAGTGTTTAAGATCCGCTTTCAGTTTATCTAACAACGCCGTCGACATCTCCTGGCTCCAACCGTATCTTTCAGTCTTGTTTTCCGTCATGCGTCTCTCCTCTATAACCTTATAATTTAAAAAACGCGACACGCGTTTTTTAGTCGATTAATTTCGGGGGTAGCGGCGGATCGGCTTCAATCGCCTTGCCGGGCAAGATGATAACCGTGGAGGTGCCATGGGTCAGAATCTTTCCGCTGTCATCCGTAACCTCCGCTTCAGCATATCCAAGCGTACTGCCGACTTTAATCTGGCGACCCCTGGCAATTAATTTGCCGGATGCAGCCGGTGCGAGATAGTTTAGTTTTAAATCGACGGTTGTCAGGCCTGCAGTCTGATCTTCGAGTCCAAGATAAATCGACCAAAACGCGGCCGCATCGATGATGGATGCAAACACACCGCCATGAACCATTCCGAAAGGCTGTAAATGTTTTCTGGCCAGCGCAATTTCAAGAATGGAATAACCGATTCCCACATCCTGAAGTTTCATGGAAAGCAATTCAAAGTACGGACATGAATTTACGATTTTATTAATTCGTTTTATGTATTCGGGATTCGGTTTTTTCATAATATTTACATGGGGGGGATTTGGGAATGCCTGTGGCTATTTGATTTATCAAAAAGGCTTTAATTGTACAAGTAAAACTTCTTTCGAAACCGGAAGCGTTTTTTGCTTCATTACTCGATCCGCTCATAAATAAAAAAATGATAAGGTTCAATGCCTTCAATGGCTTTGGATTCTTTAACTCGAAAATCAGTTGATGAAATCTCAGGAAAATAGGTGTCGCCTGTTATTTCTCTGGGAATCACCGTTAAATAGATCCGATCTGCGATGGGAAGCGCCTCGTGATACAGTTGCCCGCCGCCGCAGATAAAAGCTTCATTTTCATCTTGCGGGCAGTGTTTTAAAGCGCTCGAAAGATCATGAACAACAAGGCACCCCTCGGCCCGGTATTCCTTTTGTCGGGTAATGATGATATTGATTCTGTCGGGCAGCGGCCGTCCGAGGGATTCATATGTCTTTCTTCCCATGATCACCGCATGGCCCATGGTGATCTTTTTAAAAATCTTCTGTTCCCCGGGGATTTTCCAGGGGATCTCCCCCTGCCGTCCGATGACACGGTTTTTCGCCATCGCCGCAATTAACGAAATACGCATGTGCGCTTCTCCTCCTGACTTATACATAAGCTCACCGCAGAGACGCAGAGTTCGCAGAGAATATTTCCTTTTGGCCTGTTTTTTTGAATGGATTAAAACTCTCTGCGCCCTCTGCGTCTCTGCGGTGAATACACTTGTTATTCACGCAAATCCAGTTCAAAATAAGTGGGATTATCGAGGGGATTATACCGATACGGTTTTATTGGCCGAAAGCCCAGCGATCGGTAAAGCTGCTTTGCTTCGGTCATGGATTCGATGGTGTCAAGACGCATGCGCGCATAACCCCGTGTGCGGGCCTCATCAATGATGCCTTGCGCCAGGGCCCGCCCGATTTTTCGGCCTCTTAAGCCCGGCAGCACAAACAGACGCTTCATTTCGCAAATGCGATCTTCCAGCGGACGCAATGCCACGCATCCGACAAATTCCTCCGCCCTAACGGCCATAAGAATACAGCCCCGCGGCGCTGAGTAGTCTCCGGGAAGATTCGCCAGTTCTTTGCTGAAGCCCTGGAATTCAAGGTCTAAATCAAGAAAATCCGCATATTGTTGGAAAAGTTTGCGCACCTCCTGATAATGATCCCGGGTTCGTGCGTGAATGATCCGGGTCATGCTTTGTTTGTTGTCGGCAATCAAAATCCCTTCCGAGTCTGATGGCGGTATTGAAGTAAATTCAAAATGTTTACGTGGTCCTTGGCTGAAGGCTCAAAGCTGAAAGCAAATGGATTCAATCATTCTTTTTCTTCGAGCCTTGAGCTTTGAGCTTTCAGCTTTGAGCCCAATTAGCCGTTGGCCCTAATTTTTATTTTCAAACCTACTTCTAACCGGAAAGAACCCTAAACAAATTCAAATAATCCTCTTTTGTCATGGGGCGCGGGTTATCGATATTGCTTCCATTTTTAAATGAATTCAGCGCCAGTTCTTCAAAGTCCTTTTCTTGAACCCCCAGGGCGCCAAACTCGGGCAGGTCAACATCGCCAGCCAGTTTTTGCACGGCCTTGACAGCTTGGCGCGCACCCGCGTCAACATTGTCGTAACTCAGCCCCATTGCCGTGGCAATGCGCGCATATCTAGCTTTGCAGTATTCCAGATTGTATTCCATCACCGCCGGCAAAACCACGGCGTTGCAAACCCCATGGGCCGCGTCATATTTTCCACCAAGCGCTTCGGCCACACAATGGACTGCAGCAACATCGGAATGGCTGAAAGCAATCCCCGCCAGCAGGCTGCCCAGAAGCATCCCCGCCCTTGCTTCCAGATTATTGCCGTCGGATACGGCCCTTCTAAGATAGGTATTTATCAGTTCGATCGCATACAGGGCCGCTGAATCCGCCAGGGGCTCTGAAACCTTGGCGCTAAATCCCTCGACGGCATGCGTCAGGGCATCCATTCCGGTTGCCGCCGTTAGATCCGCCGGCATGGTCAAGGTCATCTCAGGATCCACCAACGCCACCCTTGGCGCGATTTTCGGGTCTTTAATACTAAATTTATATTTTTCATGGGAGTCGGTTATCACTGAGCTAAAGGTCACCTCGCTGCCGGTCCCGGCTGTCGTCGGAATGGCGATCAACGGTAGAACATCCGCGCCGATTTTATGCGGGCCTTCATAGTCGCGGACTGCGCCTCCCTGGCGTGCCACGACCGCAATCGCTTTGGCACAGTCGATCGGACTGCCGCCACCAATAGCCAGCAGGCAGCCCGGCTCAAGCTGCTTCACCATTTCAGCGCCCTCTTGAACGTTGTAATCCTTCGGATTGGGCTCGACATTATCAAAAACCTTCCAGGCGATATTGTCGGCATCTAATAGATTGGAAATAGGCTCCAGCAGCCCGGAATTCCCGATGCCTTTATCGGTAACCACGAGTATGCTTTCAGCATTAAGCGCTTTGATGATATCCGCCAGCCCTGCCGCTGCGCCGACGCCGTATTCTATTCTGGTCGGCAGTTCAAAACTGAAACTGTTGAGAAGGTTCATAGCAGCTCCTTAGATTTGTCAATTATTTTTATCCCGCGCAGCGGGATGACAATTTTTGTTCGGCCAATGTCGGCCGAACAAAATGAATAATCTTTATTTAAATTGAATTTCAAGGTAATCTTGTTTTATAAGTCAAAATGCTGCAGATGGCAACTCTGCCTAATCATTAGAACCCTTAGCGAGTCGCATTGAGGAGAGCATAGCGTGATTCAGAAGGGAAATGGTCGACAAGCTTCAACGTCACATGATGCTGATAGGGAAAAAATAGTCCGTCAAGTTACCTGGGTTGGGCTTTTGGCAAATTTGTTTCTGGCAGGGTTCAAATTCATCGCCGGAATTATTGGAAAAAGCCAGGCGCTGATCGCCGATGCCATCCACAGCCTCACGGATCTGACAACAGATATTGCGGTTATTGCAGGCTCACATTACTGGTCTCGTCCACCGGATGACGATCATCCATATGGTCACAGGCGTTTAGAAACCCTGGTGACTGTTTTTATCGGTGTTGTGCTGGTTGCAGCCGGCATCGGAATCGGATGGAAAGCAATTTCAACCCTACAGCAAAAAACCGCTGCCCCGCCAGGCTGGATTGCGCTTGTGGCGGCATTTGTTTCCATAATTTGCAAAGAAGCGATTTATCGCTGGACGGCCATAATTGGTAAACGCGTTAAAAGCCCTGCCCTGGCAGCCAATGCC
>JASFGM010000036.1:0-11462 GCA_050123755.1 Desulfobacterales bacterium | reverse complement strand
CACATTGCGGCCCTCATCTTCAAAGGCAGCGATAACAACATCAATATTATCAAGCCCGACCTGTCCCAGTAATTCCTTCTTGGTGCCGTCTCCCTGGTAAATTGGAACATTGTAGCGTTGTTCAAGTTCCTTGCATGTCGCCTCGTTTTCTTCAATGAAGGTTACCTGATGTTCCGCCGAGCGAAACATCATCCGATAATCATCTTTTGCCAAGAGTCGATCGGCTATATTTTGGCCCTGTTTTTCGCCACTTATGATAAGCACTCGCATACGTATTCTCCTTAGTTTATATATAAACGATTTCATTGAGTGAACATAAAATTTTACCAATTTAGAAACTTCAGCGCGGTTATCGGAATTGAAAAGATATATCGCGCTTCCAACCAGTGTCAGTATCCCTCCCAGAACAAAACTTCTGAATTCTAATGCCGGAACGAACATCCAGGTCGTAATAACGCCCAGGATGGGTATCCAGGGAAACCATAAGGTTTGAAATGGACGTCTCAAATTCGGCATTTTTTTGTGCAATGGAATCACCGCATAATTGATGATTCCAAGTCCCATTAAGTATCCGAAATCACTCAAAGAAGCCACAAATTTCACGATTCCGGAGGAGCTGAAGATAATCACAATCAGCGCACAGATAAAAAGCGCAATATGGGGCGTTTGGAATTTCGGATGCAATTTTGAGAAAAAATAGGGAAAATGTTTATCGCGCCCCAATGCGTATAAAATGCGGGCGCTGGCGCCCAATGTCACACTGAAGGCAGATAGACTTGCCATTATCGTCGCGATGACGCCGGCCCAACGCCCCCAGCCGCCGAAAAGCCGCTCAGCAGTGAAGATGAACGGAATGTCGCTCGCGGCGAGTTCGGCATAATTGACGGTGCCCATCATTACGCCGACCACAAAAACGTAAATTGCCGTACTCACGGCCAATGTGATCAAAATAGCGCGCGGAATGTTTTTGCCCGGTTGAATGATCTCTTCAGCCGCATTCGAAATAAGTTCGAACCCGACATAGGAGATATAGATGAGGGCCATCGCCGGAATGAAGGGGCCCCATCCCATTGGCGCTAAAGGCTCCAGATTAAGCGGCTCAATATCAGTGAAACCGAGCGCAGCAACGCCGATCAGAACCGCCAATTCCACCAGATTCATTACGGTAATAACGATGATGGCTTCCTTCATTCCCATGAAGTTAACGGCAGTGAATACGACGGTGGTGAGCAGGGTGAGGAGGGCAATGCTGGCTTGCGGTAAAAAGTAGGCGCGGATCGTCAGGGCAAAGATAAGGGCGTACATCGAACAAGCGAGCGTGTTGCCGATCCAGAAGAACCAGCCGGTAAAAAACGCCACGGGTCGGTTGAGTGTTCTGTGGGTAAAGGAATATCCGCCACCGGCTAACGGTATGGCTGCACTGAGCTCGCTGTAATTTAAAGCGGTAAACAGGGTTAAAAAACCCATCGCCAAATAGACCAGAATTCCAAGCGGACCGATCATATGCGCCAGTTCGCCCGGCAGGGCAAAAATTCCCGGTCCCATCGTGGCGCCAATGCCGATCATGACCGCCATAAACAGGCCCATATTTCGTCTAAAACCGATTTGTTCCGCCATAAACGTATACTCTCAGACGCGTGGTTGTTATCCGAGCAAGTTGATCTCAAAACACTGTCGCAGAAAGCGTTCTTGAAGCCATTTACCAGATTTGCCTGATGACATTCAAGCAAAAAGGCTTAAATTATATAAATCAATATTTTATAAAATTAGAGATGCTGAAAAAAAATTAGATTGCCCTGGAATTGGTTTCAAAATGCACCAAATTTTACTCGAATTTAATTCGGTATTACAACTTTGATTTGACACAATGAATTCATTTCTTTATAAGCTTTTAAGATAAACGATAAATAGGTGATTTCCAATTCACATTCTTCAGCTACAGTTTGCTGTCACGATCACAGTTCCGACAAACCTTCCGAGACGCTTGTATCGCCTTGGAACAATGCTTAATTTCGAATATTACCGGCTCGCCTGGAATAAGATAAAATAGATCGAAAGACCAACTGAACTTATATTACAGTAGCCGCATCCTAGAATTATAACTGCAATAACTGATTATAAAAGGAGGGTTTTTGTGGGATATAATTTTGACGATGAAGGGCCGCGAACACGGTGGTGGATCTTAATTACCATTGCTATCGTCATCACTGTGGTTGTCGGCGGTTACTTCGCCTGGCGAGGATCAAGACCGGCCGTTCCGACCCAGGAAACGGCCGAGCCAACCAGATTGCCTCGAATGGCAAATTTGCCCCCCAAGCAAGAGGCGCCCAAGCCTGCCCCGCCGCCCTATTCACCAGATGCTCCTTTGCTTGAACAGGTGCGAGAGAAGATGCGAAAGGGAATCGATCCGGAAGATGCCGTGGCGCTTGCGAAATCATTGCCGCAAAAACCGGAAAGGGCCGACGCAGCATTTATTCTGCTGGAGTACGCTGCTGAAGGCGGACATGCAGAGGCAGCCTTAATTGTGGCGCGGTATTTTGATCCCACCTCTACCGATGATAGCGGAACGATTATCAAAGACCCTGCGGCCGCATATGAGTGGTACCAGGCGGCTTTGTCTCGCGGACAGCCGGAGGCGCAAAATCACCTCTCAGATCTGCGGCAATGGGTCCGAAAAGAGGCGGCGAAGGGGTCTCGTGAGGCACGTGAGGTATTAACGAATTGGCAATAGCGCTATAAAAATGGAGGACAAGCGATGCAAACCAAAAGCATAAAATCCATTAGCCGGACCGGGTTCATTGTTATAGGGGTGGCATTTTTTATCTGTTTGGGGCTTGGGGGGCAAGATATCTATGCATCTAAGCAAAGCAAGCCGTTGCTCATACCCGGCAAACGCACATTATATCAAAAAGTCATCACCCATCCGGGCACGAAACTGTATGCCCGGGCGGGAAACGCTGCGAAAGTTCTGGAAAAGTGGGTCAAGCCGTTTACGGTATTTTATGTTTACCAGCGTGCTTCGGTCGGCGGTGAGCCATGGCTGGAAGTCGGGCTTTCGAACACCGAAGGGGCAGTCGGATGGATTAAAGGATCGAAAATTTCTGATTGGAATCAAGCCTTGACGCTGGTTTTTTCGGAGAGAACCGGCCGCCAGCCGGCCTTATTTCTCAATGATCTGAAATCGCTTCAGAAAGTTGCCGGGTCACCCTCTCCGGGTGAACAGGCAGCTCAACTTGCATCTCAGTTTGCTGCCATTCAATCGGGGAGCATCTCCGCGCCCGCGCAATTCCCCGTATTGGCTGTCGAACCCCCCGAGGAAGCCGTCTCAAGAGAGCGGTTTTACCTCATACCGATTTTTCAAGCGCTTGAACTCTTTGAGGGTGTTAAATTTTTGGAAGTCGCTTGCGTTGATCCCGGTTCGGGCCGATTCCCGGAAGATATCGAATTAAAAACAGCAATCGTATTCGTCATTGATACCACGATTTCCATGAAACCATATATTGATAGGACCCGGGAGGCTGTACGCAAGATTTATGACGCCATCGAAAAAGCCGGCTTATCCGATAAGGTGGCATTTGGGTTGGTTGCCTTTCGCAACAGCACTAAGAAAACACCGGGCGTTGAATATGTGGTCAGGGTGTTGTCTGATTTGCGGGATGGAAGGGAGCGCGAACAATTTGAACTTGCCCTGGCTCAGGCACAGGAAGCCAAGATTTCCACGCATTCTTTCAACGAAGACGCCTTTGTTGGCCTTAAGACAGCTCTTGAAAAACTGAATTGGTCTCCGTATTTATCGCGGCTCGCCTTTCTCATTACGGATGCAGGCGCTATTCGCAACGACGATCCTTTTTCCGCAACCGATATGAACGAAGCCGAGATAGCCGATATGGCCGCGGCCGAAGGGGTAAAGATTTTTGCCCTTCATCTCAAAACACCTGCAGGCAGAAAGGTAAAAAACCACCCTTATGCGGAAGCCCAATACAGGGACCTGACCGGACATTCCGATCCAATGATCGGAGATCTGTATGTACCCATTGAAGCCGCTCAACCTGCCACCGGGGTGCGAGGCTTTGGACGCGTGCTTGAGGGCGTTGCCGCCCAGATGGTGGAACTGGTGCGGGCAACCAGTATGGGTGAGCGATTGACACTGCCCGAAGTACCAGATGACCGAGTCGGGGATGTGGTGCAGGAGGCGGTGCGCAAGGCCGCCATATTGGGATACGCCATGCAGCTTGAATTTTTAGGCAGTCGCGCTGGTGTTCAAGCACCAAAGGTTGTCAAGGCCTGGGTTGCAGACATGGATTTAGCGCGCCCCGACACGCCTGCGTTCAAAGTGAGCGTTCTGTTAACTAAAAATCAACTCAGCGACCTAAGCCAGCGCCTCAAGGTCGTTCTCAATCAAGCCCAGCGAACCAAACGAACGGGGGCCAAGGATTTCTTCCAAAGCATTCTCGCAGCGGTTGCACAAATGTCACGCGATCCTTTGCAATTCAGCAAAAAACCGGACCAAAACTTAGGCGAGCTGGGTGCCCTTGCGGAATTTTTGGATGATTTGCCTTACCGCAGCAATATCATGCGGTTGACCGAAGAGGATTGGTACAGGCTGAGCGTCGGGGAGCAGCAAGCCATTGTCAATAATCTGAAATCAAAGATCAAAAGATATACCCAAATCCATGACGACGTGGCCAACTGGACAACTTTCGGGGCAGCGGAACCGGGAGATGCCGTGTATCGAATACCCTTGAGTCTTATGCCCTAACCGGGGAGGTTTCCATAGTGTATAGAATTGGTTTCAAAACCCCATCTAAGGCCCAATGGCAGCGTTGCCCCGCTAGAGCGGGATTCGCATCTGATTTTATAGAGTATGGTGCAGCACAGCCTCCGGCAAATGCTCACATACCCATGTATGCTGGGAACAACGACTTTCCCGATCGGCCTGACGCCTTGATGCATACCTTAATCTGTTTAGATCAGATATGTAATCCCGCTTCAGCGGGGCCCTTGGACCTGATCTGAGGTTTTGAAACCAATTCTAGTCGTAAAAATCAATCGGACGAAAATGAAGACGACGCTCTAATGTTAAAGGAGAACTCCTCTGAACATGAAGAAGAGAAGATCTTTGAAGGACGCTGCCAGAGACACTGTGGCGATAAAGAGGAGGGTTCGACCAACTCAGGACAAGCCCGGTGTTAAGGCAACCCAGTTTGACGTAACTGCAAATGAAGTCTTTCGTCTTCAAGAAGTAACCAAAAGCTGGCCCGGGGAGCAGGGTTTTACATTGACAGTCCCCGAGCTTATTATTCGCCGGGGGGAGAAGATTGCCCTGGTGGGTTTCAGCGGCTGCGGCAAAAGTACCTTGCTCGACCTGCTGGCTATGGTTTTGCGCCCTGATGAAGCCGGACAATTTGTCTTTTTTCCCCAAAATGGGGAGGCGCTGGATGTGATGGACGCTTGGCAGCACAAGCAGCTGGACCGCCTGGCGCATACCCGCTTGCTGCAGATCGGATATGTTTTGCAAACAGGGGGTCTCTTTCCGTTTCTATCGGTCCGTGAGAACATCGGAATCAGCCGGCAGGGATTGGGTTTGCCGGTTGAAACAGCCGTAGAATCCATGGCGCAACGCCTGCATATCGAGCGACATCTGAACAAACTTCCCGGGCAATTATCGGTGGGGGAACGTCAGCGGGTGGCCATTGCCAGGGGAATGGCACATCAGCCGTCAGTGGTTATTGCCGATGAGCCGACCGCTTCACTGGATCCCATTAACGCTGAAGAAATCATGAGTCTATTCAACAAACTGACCGACGAATATGGCGTTACCCTGATTATGGCCACCCACGATTGGGGAAAATTGGGGGAACGCGGTTTCCGTCGAGTCGAATTCGGTTTCAAACAGGACCCGAATCGGGGCAGGGTACGCGCTAGGGTTTTGGGGTAAACAACAGCTTCAACTATGAACACGTTTAAAACGGTTATTCATCTGGCGCTGCGCGATTACTTGCATGAGCGATTGTTATCTGCGTGTGCGGTGATGGGTTTGGCAGCCGTTCTGGCACCTTTGCTGGTGTTATTCGGGGTCAAGAGCGGGATTATTAACACCATGTCCGATCGCCTTATTCAAGATCCGCGGAACCGTGAAATTTCTCCGGTAGGAAGCGGTCGCTATGGCGCAGACTGGTTTTCTGCTATGCGTGATCGCCCCGATGTAACTTTTGTTATTCCACAAACGCGCTCCATTGCGGCCAGTATGATCCTGTATAATAGAAATTCAGCAAATCCCCGCACGGTTGGCGTGTCCCTCATTCCTACCGCCGAAGGTGATCCGTTACTGGAGCAATATGGGCGCATCGTGGCCCGGAACAGCGAGGTGGTTTTATCGGAGCCGGCCGCACGCAAACTTAATCTCAAAGAGGGTCAGCGTGTCACCGGGCAAGTGGGAAGGTCCGTAAGCGGGGTAAAGGAACAGGTTGCGGTCACATTGAAAATTGTTGCCGTCTTGCCGCTTGGCGCCTTTTCCCGTGAAGCCGCCTTTGTGCGTTTGGAGCTTCTGGAGGCAACCGAAGACTACCGTGACGGTCACCGATCTGAGACATTCGGATGGCCAGGCAGGGTCCGGCCGATGCGGCCGAGAGTTTATCCCAGTTTTCGGCTCTATGCCCGCTCAATTTATGATGTGGCCAAATTGCGCGGTCAGCTGATGGATCAGGGCCTGGAGGTTTATACCCAAGCGGAGGATATTGAAACGGTCAAACGCCTGGACCGTTCGTTTAACCTTATTTTCAGCCTCATCGCCGTCGTGGCGGTATTGGGTTATTTTGCCTCTATGGTAAGCAATGTATTGGCCAATGTGAACCGTAAAAGCCGATATCTGGGCATTTCGGGCTTGATTGGCTTTTCAACCGGAACCATCATGTGGTACCCGATCGTCCAATCCATGGTCACCAGCGTTATCGGTGCCGTGATGGCCGTTTTCCTTTACAAAATAGCGGAAAAAATGATCAACGGGCTTTTTTCCGAATATCTCACTGCGGGCGAATATGTATGTCGCCTATCCTTCGACCATATGTTGACCGGCTTTGTTTTGACCTTGGGTTTGGCCATGTTGGCTTCAGCCTATGGGGCTTTTCGGGTATCACGCATCGAACCATCGGAGGTCATCCGTGAGGTTTAGATCTGAAACAAAGCAACCTGTATCTGTTTTGAATCGGCAGAATTGCAAACACCCCAAATTGCACCTTCGATTATCGAGACAACTTCTGACTGCCTTTACCCGGCTATGTGTTTCACTCGTTTTAGTGATGCATGTCCCGGCGCTGCTGGCTCAGGATTGCCTGTCTGAACAAGTTGCATTGAACTCGCCGGATTCGGTGTCAGCGGCAGTAAATCCCAATCCTTCCCAAACCGATTTCTCACTTCCGATGCCCTGCGGGGGGAAAATGATTTTGCGGCATGTCTGTGTGCCTGCAGGGGGATATTTTGCAGATTTAGCCTTTGAAATGGGCTGTAAAGACTGTGGGCGTCTTAAAAATAGTTTCATGGAGGGTAAGCGCTGGAGTGCTGTTTCCGGGCCCTTTACACTGGCGGATTTGCCTGCTGCTTGGCGCCTGAAGCTTGAAAATGCGATTGCAAACGGCGATGGCCGGTGCCCGGCACCCGGCGACACGAATATCAGCGCATTTTACTATTTTATCGGCAAATACGAGGTCACAAACTTTCAGTGGAAAGCGGTGATGAATGCTGCATGTTCCGGAACAGCGTCCCCGTTTTCCGCGGATGATCCCCGCCCGAAGACGGATATATCTTGGTTCGAGGCCGTCGAATTTACCCGAAAATACACCGAGTGGCTAATTAAAAATGCCCCGGAATACCTACCCAAGTTTTCCAATGACCGTTTTGGGTACCTGCGTTTGCCGACTGAGGCCGAGTGGGAGTACGCGGCCCGTGGCGGCCACATGGTGACCGAGTCGCAATTAAACGATGCGGAATTTTTCCCATTAAATAATCGTCTCTACAAAGATTTCGCTGTTTTTACCGATCAGGATACAGCCAAACCCCAACAAAAATTAGCCTGGATCGGTTCAAAGTGCGCTAATCCGATCGGACTCTTCGACACCGCGGGCAATGTTGCCGAGATGCTGTTGGATCCATTTCATTTTTCAATAGGATCTCGGCGGCATGGTGCTGCCGGTGGGTTTATCATCAAAGGCGGCAGCTTCCGCAAGAGTCTCGTTGAGATGATGCCCGGAAGGCGCGAAGAACAACCTTTTTTCCTCGGTGATGGTGCCTTTCGCAGCAGTGATGTTGGCTTTCGTGTCGCACTTTCCGGGATTCTAACGCCCCAGGACCGCCAAGAGCGGCTCGATCAGGAGTGGGCCAATCTGGGCGTTCACCAAAATTCCGGCCAGGCTTCCGCAAAATTTTCAGCGTCAAAGATCGAATTAGATCAAAGCAAGGATCCGATTGCCGAAATTGATCGATTTGTGGCGATGTCTGCCGATGAGACCGAAAAAAAGAATTTTCTTTTTCTGCGGGAAGTACTTCAACAAAAAAGTATTTTGCTTAAAGAGCAGGAAGCTGAAACGATGAAGGGTATTATCCACAGCGCTCTTTTTACAGCTGAGTCTTTGCAAAAATATGCGATCCGGCGAAAAATTGTCCTCACTGAGATGAGCAAACTTGAAAAGATGAAAGACGAGACCGTCTCTCAGACCATCCTTGATTCATTGGAGAGCGGAATCGCTAAGGCCAAAGAGACGATTGGCCTGCTCGATTCCGCCATGGAACATTTCGTAAAATTCTATCTCAATCGAATCAGAGAAACTCAGCGATACCCTGAAGAACTTTTCACAAGTCAAATCAATTTTATTTCACAAGAATTGAGCCTCGAGCAAGTTTTCAACCGGAGTTTGAAAAACAGGCTGGATCTATTCAGAAGCCACGTGGCCCTTTACAAACAAAAGGCAGAAACCGTCAGCCAGCAGGAAATTCAATCAGATCTTATTTTGAGGTAGAATGCGTATCTAAACATTTATTGAGGGAGAATTATTATGTATAATAAAAGATTTTTTTTCAGTTTATGTTTGGCTTGTCTTCTGGTTTCAGCATGTGTCTCCAAAGAAAAATATGAGGAACTAGAAGCAAGGCTTGCCGATACTCAGGCGAAGCTTGACGAAAAAGGCAAGAATGTTGACGAATTAGCGCAAAAACTGGGGGAAATGGAACAAAACTGGAATAAGTGCCAGCAGGATACTAGCGCGCTTCGCGCCCGCTATCAAGAGTTGGAGAAAAAACAGCAAATGCTTTCCCAAACTTTAGCGCAAAAGGAAAATGTTATCCACCAGGTTGATGAAACCAAGCATCAATTAGAAAGCAAAATGCAATCGCAGATCGAGACCCGCGAAAAAAAGATTAAAGAACTGGAAGATGCCGTTGCAAAGCTGGATGAAACCAGGCGTATGTTAGAAGTCAACCTTCTGGCGCAACTGGAGAATCGAGAAAGAAAGATAAAAGAGCAGGAAAAGACCATTTCAGAGTTGGGCAACCAGAAACAGTATGTTGAATCTAATTTAATTGATTTAAAAGAACAGATGGTCATCCAGGAACAGACGATAAGCGAGCAAATGAAGATTATCGCCGAGCTGGATAACACCCGGCTCCAAATAAAAAACAGCCTGTATGATCGGCAGTCGGAAATAGAGCTCCGCGAAAAAAGGATAAAACAACTGTTAGATGATATCGCTGAGCGAGATAAAGCCAAACGCCAGATTGAAACCGATCTGAAAGAACAAATAAAGACCCAGCAGGTCAAGTTGGAGAAGCTGGCCGGCAAATTAAAAGTTACCTTAGTCGATCGGATTCTATTTGACTCGGGAAGTGCAAAGATCAATGCGAAAGGTGAGCAATTGCTGTCAACGCTTGCCGAAAGCTTCAAGCATAATGACCAAAACATCATCGTTGAAGGACATACGGATAAAGTTCCGATCGGACCCGATTTGAGGGGAAAATATCCAACAAACTGGGAATTGTCGGCCGCTCGATCTGCGGCCGTGGTGAACTATCTCACAAAAAAGGCCGATATCGAACCCCAAAGGTTTACGGTAAGCGGCTACAGCTTCTATAAACCAGTGGCATCCAACCAAACTGAAGAAGGCCGGCATCAGAACCGCCGAATTGAAATTATTCTGGCCTCCCGGCGCTAAGGTGAATGGATTCCAGGGTTTTGATTATTTGACTTAAATCAATTGCGCTGGCGCAAGATGAGGCAAGCTTAGAAAATTAAATTTGAATTCGATGCATTATCCGATGCAGAAAACGAGGGCAGGATCAATTTAATCCTGCCTTTTTGTATAAGATATATATCAATGAAATAGTAAACTGATTTCCACTCTATGATTTCATCTAAAGGCCTTTTCTGATGTCCCGAGCCAAAATTGTTTCGGATTTTCTGGGATTGACAAAAAGCACCACGGGCTTGTTGCTAATGGTGATTCTGGTGGCCATGGGCGAACGCATGGCGGAACGCTTTCTGCCCATCTATTTGCTGGCCCTTGGCGGCGGCGTGATTTCGATTGGGCTTTTAAACGGTTTGGATAATTTCCTTTCGGCCGTTTATGCCTTTCCGGGAGGGTATCTTTCCGAGCGTATCGGCTCAAAGCGGGCACTGCTGGTGTTTAATTTTATGGCCATGGCCGGTTTTCTAATCGTAATTCTTATTCCGGCGTGGCAGGCTGTTCTGGTCGGCGCTGTTTTTTTTCTGGCCTGGTCGGCGATTTCCCTGCCGGCAACCATGGGCCTGATTGCAAAGGTGTTACCGACCGACAAGCGTACCATGGGGGTTACCATGCATTCACTGGTGCGTCGATTTCCCATGGCGCTGGGACCCATATTGGGGGGGCTGTGCATCGGCGCCTGGGGGGTTACAAACGGCGTCCGAGTCGCTTTTGGTGTGGCATTGGTTTTATCTATTATCGCGGTTTTGTTGCAGCAAAAATTAATCGAGGATGATTCTAAAACGACTTCAGATGATGCCTGTGCCATCGCACCCGAAAAAAACCCCTGGAAACTGTATCAATCCATGGATACTTCCCTGAAGCGGTTGCTGGCATCCGACATCCTTATCCGGTTTTGTGAACAGATTCCTTATGCCTTTGTGGTTGTGTGGTGTATGAAAACGATTGCCCAGCCGGTCTCGGCATTTCAGTTCGGCATTTTATCCGGTATTGAAATGGCCACCGCCGTGCTCGTCTATATTCCCGTTGCGCACCTGGCAGATAAAACCACCAAGAAGCCGTTTGTGGTGATTACCTTTATCTTTTTTGCATTTTTTCCGCTGGTCCTTTTATTCTGTCAGTCGTTTCTGTGGCTTATTTTGGCATTTATTCTCAGGGGGTTAAAAGAGTTTGGTGAGCCCACCCGTAAAGCCCTTATCCTGGATCTGGCACCGGAAACCTGTAAAGCCGGAA
>JASFGM010000035.1:0-11506 GCA_050123755.1 Desulfobacterales bacterium | reverse complement strand
TTGCGCCCGCAGCTTTCCAATCTTCGATACCCTTACGGTCTATCAATTCCGGCTGCGATTGGGTTCGCATGTGCCGCAACGTATGATGATGCGCAAGGAAATTTTTTGCCGGCCCGATTTCTTTAATAACATCTACCGCCAGGGCTTCTTTATCAACACGCAAACCCCTTATGGTATGCTTGATCATCTTGGCAAACTCATTGTCGAGCACCAACTGGGCAAAATCGAAAGTAATTCCGCTCTCAAGCATTCCCGGACCATATATCAGATTGGCACCTGCCAATGCGGCCATCAGGCCGGTGAGCGTTTTTTCGTGGCCCATTTGAGTATCAGATATTTTAGCATCACTCTACCCACCGGCAACATAACTCGGCAAAGCATAATAACGCGCCAACCGAGCCACCGCACCACTAATAATGGCGCATTCAGGCGTACCCACCGAGGCGGTTCCCAGCTTTAAATCCATCGCTGTTGTCGAGCTACCGTATATTACCGGAGCACCTTTAGCAACAAGCTGGTTTAGGGTAATTCCCCCGAGTACTTCCGCGTTATGCGTTACCAATGTACCGGCGAGGCTGACAGGTGCGGTGCCCCCCGCCATTGCCATAGACAAAATGTTAATTACCGATCCGGTTCGAGCAGACGCCATGATAATTTCACAGCACTCTTTTATGAGCTGTAACGGACTGACCGGACAGGTGGTGAATGACAGGATTGGGCGTTCTTTTAGTTTTTTCAAACCACCGACAATGGCAGCAGCCATCTTAACCAATCTTTTTAATAAAAAACCGTCTCCGGGACCCACACAGCAGTGCTTGGTTGTGTTGGTCAGCATCGCTTCAGCGTTATGAAGCGGTACAGTTTCCGGCGGTGCATCGCAGGCGCCTACGGCTTTTTCACAAACATCAATATCACTAAGGCAATCAACCACCCTGGCGGCATTGGCAAGATCCGCCTTAGTTGGCGTTCTGCGTTCACCGGTATAAGGATCGATGATCTCAACGCCCTCGCTGAAATTCGTGAAATGGACGCGGTCGGCCTCTAACACCTTGTCATGTTTCGGATTGCGGCCGGCCAAAATTATTTTCGATGGAGCTGACCGAATGGCGTCATCTACCAGATAAGGCGGAATTTTTACGATTTTATTCTTACGATCTATTTCGGCCCCGGCACCGTCAAAAACATCAAGCGCTTCCCGGGTTTCGACAAATAAACCTGTTTGTTGCAGTACTTCCAGGGTTGCCAGGTGAATTGCATATAGCTCATCATCCGTCAGTGAATCCAAACTGAATCCCGGCTTTGGAAGGCTTTTGGTGTTAAACGGTTTGGGTTTCATAAGACAACCTTAATAAATATATGGTTTCAGGTTTCGGGTGTCAGGTGTCAGGAAAATACAGATAGCAGCCTGCGACGAGCTACATTCGGCCTGAGCCCTTCGGTCGTGAGCTCAGGGTCGAACGACTCATGTCGAAGGCAGCCGAATCGAGCACAGAAAACAGATGAGAGATGACAAATAGCAGACTGTTTTCTGTCATCTGCTTTCTGACACCTGACACCTGACACCCGAAACCTGTTAGGTGGACAATTTAGAGAAGTCGGCAAATTTGCCGAACAACGCGGCTATGTTTCCGAGCAATGCCAACCGATTGCGGCGCACGTTTGTATCCTCCGCCAGCACCATGACCCCATCGAAAAATGCATCTACCGGGCCGCGCAGCGTCGCAATGTCGAGAAGCGCTTTTTTAAAAAGACCCTTTTCCATGGCGTCGGAAACCCTTTTTTCAGCTTTTTTGAAGGCCGCTAAAAGCGCCGATTCGCTCGCATGTTCAAAAAGGCTTTCTTGTACCTTGCCAGGCTTGCCGCGCTCTTCTAGTTTACCCGATTTCTTAATAATATTCCCCACACGTTTAAAGGCCACTGCCAGGGGCACAAAATCCGGTTTGGCCTTGAGCGATTCAAGCGCTTCAAGGCGACTCCATATATTGGGCACATTATCAATCGAGGCTTCAACAACGGCTGCAATGGCATCTTTGGCATACCCTTGATCGGCTAGCAATTGAATGATGCGATTTTGCAAGAACGTATAAACCTTTTGAGTTAACGCGTTTAATTCACCGGATTCTTTTAAATCGAATTGTTGCAGACTTTTCCGAATCAGCTTTCTTAGCGAAAATGAAAGTCCTTTTTCGTTCATAATTTGGATGATACCGATTCCCTGCCGCCTGAGGGCATAGGGATCGGAGGCTCCGGTGGGAATCAGTCCGGCGCTAAAGCAGCCACAGATGGAGTCGATCTTGTCGGCGATGCTTAAAACCGAACCCGTAATGGTGTCCGGCAAGGGACCTCCGGAATATGTGGGTCGATAGTGCTCCTCGACAGCGGCTGATACGGTGGAAAGCTCACCGGCTATCGCCGCATAAACTCTTCCCATTACGCCCTGCAGTTTCGGGAACTCCCCCACAACCTGGCTGACGAGGTCCGTTTTGCACAATTTGGCCGCCCGTGCAACCTGAGATTTGAGCTCGTTTTCCTGTTTTTCCCCGAACAACCCGATATCCACCACCTTGGCGATGAATTTGCCAATTTTGGCGATGCGTTGCGTTTTGTCATACATTGTACCCAGCTTAGCCTGGAACAAAACGCCTTTCAGTTTTTCGACGCGCGTATCATTGGAGACTTCCAAATCACTTTGGTAAAAGAATTGGGCATCGGCCAGGCGTGCCCGCAGCACACGTTCATGGCCTTTGGCCACCAGGTTCATATCTCTGGCGATTGTATTATTGACGGCAATAAAATGCGGCAAAAGCTTTTTGGATTTATTAATCACCGCAAAATATTTCTGATGTTCCCGCATCGCGGTGATCAAAACTTCATCGGGCAGTTCGAGGAATCCATCATCAAATTTTCCGACCATGGCCACCGGATACTCAACCAGGTTGTTAACGATATCTACCAGTTCTTCGTCGGGCAAAATGCTTCCGCGGACTTTTTTTGCCGCTTTTGTGATTTCGTGTTCAACCGCTTGGCGACGAACATCGAGATCGGCGACAACCTGAGCGTCTGTTAATTTTTGGATATAATCATCGGCAGAATCAATTTTAATTTTTGCGGGATGCATAAAAAAATGCCCATACGAATAACGGCCGGCATTTATGTTTCCCAGCTTAAATTGAATAACTTTGGAACCCAGCAGCGCCAGGATGGAATGAATCGGTCTTGCAAACGCAATGTCCAGTTCCGCCCAGCGCATGGTTTTGGGAAACGGAGTCGCCAATACCGCCTTTGGCAGGATGTCTTTTAGCAATGTCCGGGCCGCCAGGCCGCGCTCGTGCTTTAGCGCACATAAATAGGCACCCTTCTCGGTATCTTTAATTGTCAGCTGATCAACTTTAACGCCTGCCTTTTCAGCAAACTTCTGAGCGGCCATTGTGGGATTCCCCGACTCATCAATTCCGATCCTCACTGGAGGGCCGGTAAGTTCTGTTTTTAAAGGCAGCTGTTTGGCAGCAACCTTTTCAATTTTAACCGTAAGTCGCCTGGGGGTCCCGTATATCTTTGCAGGACCATGCTCAATCCGTGCGGCGGTCATTTCTTTCTGCAATATTGTCGCCAGCGATCTTAAAGCAGGCTTAATGTACCCTGCCGGGATTTCTTCTGTACCTATCTCGAGTAGTAATGTGTCCATTTTCACCTCAACTTCAGGTTTCAGGTGTCAGTGTTCAGGTGTCAGGTCTCTACCGCCTCGCGCGCCTTGCCTCTGGTCTCTGGCTGCTGGCCACTGGTCACTTGCTACTGGCCAGAAACCAGAAGCAAGAAGCCAGTAGCCGGGGGCCTGACACCTGACACCCGAAACCTGAAACCATTCACTTTTGTTTATTCAGCAACGGATACCCCATATTTTCACGCTGTTTCAAATATGCTTCTGCGCTAAGCCGTGCAAGATTTCGTATTCGGGCAATATAGCCGGTCCTTTCCGTAACACTGATCGCTCCCCGCGCATCGAGGAGATTAAAGGAATGGGAACATTTCAGGCAATACTCATAAGCCGGTAGTACCAGCCCGTCTTCAATTTGGCGTACCGATTCCGCCTCGTATTTTTTGAACAACTCGAATAAAACGGGTACATCGGCTTTTTCAAAATTATAGGTTGACTGTTCGACTTCCTGTTGATGATGTACATCTCCGTATTTAATTCCATCATTCCATTGCAGATCATAAACGTTATCGACACCTTGAAGATACATGGCAATTCTTTCCAAGCCGTAAGTGAGTTCGACCGATATCGGATGCAACTCTATACTTCCGGCCATCTGAAAGTAGGTAAACTGAGTGATCTCCATGCCATCCAGCCAGACTTCCCATCCCAGACCGGAAGCCCCCAGAGTGGGCGATTCCCAATCATCTTCCACAAAGCGGATATCATGATCAAGGGGATCGACGCCTAAAACCTTCATGCTCTGAAGGTACTGATTTTGGACATCAAAAGGAGAAGGTTTCAATAGGACCTGATACTGGTAGTAATGCTGCAGCCGATTCGGATTATCCCCGTAGCGACCATCGGTCGGTCTCCGGGAAGGTTGTACATAAGCGACATTCCAGGGTTCCGGACCCAACGCTTTTAGAAGCGTGGCCGGGTGAAATGTTCCGGCACCGACTTCCAAGTCATAGGGTTGTACCATAACGCAGCCCTTGCGCGCCCAAAACCGATGCAAGGAATGAATTACCTCTTGAAAATGCATTATGCTTTCCTTTTTCTTGTTTAAGCTTCAAAGGTTTCAGGTGTCAGGTGTCAGGTGTCGGCAAACTGATGACGGGGGCCAGAAAACAGCCTCGAACAAGCTCAGTTGATGTGAAGTCAGATTATGTGCTTGCCCCTCCAGTTCTTGCTAACTGTCATCTGACGGCTGCTCCTGTATTCTGATTCGCCTGCGGCGGAAAACCTGACACCCGAAACCTGACACCTGAAACCTGACACCTATGGTTAATGAACCACCAGTCCTTGCGAATCAATTTTTAAATCCAGCAGGCGACCCTCATTTTCGGTCGAAAGTATGTCTTCCCATACGGGTTTTAGCCTGTCAATATGTTTAAGTTCCCCCAGTGCCCATATACAGCCTCCGCCCCCGGCACCGGTGAATCTGGCACCGCAATTACCTGCTACGGCGGCCTCAACCAGTTGGTCCCCAATCCCATCTAACACATCCATTGTCATTTTTTTTCGGATTCCCGTTTCCCTGTTCATCAATGCTGCGGCCTGTATGTAATCTCGGTCGGACACGGCGGCCACAAACTGCCGGGTACAGAAAACGATTTCAGACCAAAAATCCCGAAACTTTCCGGAAAGAAATTGTTGAACCCAGCGGCTGTTTATATCTCTGGATTCATGCGGCTTTCCACAATAGGCCAAAAGCAAGTGGCGTTCAAAATCTTTATGCAATTCTTTGCGCAGCACCATCTTTTTTCTGAATTGGGGCTTTTCGACGCTGTCCGGCCAGATCCAAGCATTTACACCCCCGTATATGGCAGCCAGTTGATCCTGAAATCCACAGGGAACCCCTGCCACACTTTCCTCCAATCCATGCGCCAGAATGGCAGTTTGCGGACGCGTCAGCGGCTTATTTAAAGCCGATTGCTGCATTAATTTTGAAAATGCGGCAATCAACGCAACAGCGGCCGCCGATGAACCTCCCATGGCACCGCGCGGTGGTGATTGAGATTCAATTTGGACGTGAATATTGTGCGCATTGAAGTATGCCGCAATCGCAAACATCAAGCCCAAGGGATGTGCAAACGGAGCCCGGCTCATGGGAAATTCAGCACTTTCAAATCCTTTCGAAGAAATTTTAATCAGGTCATTATGATACGGTAAAAGACGAACACGGGTTCTAAGGTCCACGGCAATATTAAATGTGCAGGGTGAGAGGTGCCGCAGCGGATAATAAAACGTTCGGATGTCCAGCGTGCCCCCCATATCAATTCGACATGGCGCCGACGCCTCAATCGGTTTTTTTTCAAGGATGCGTTGGAATTTGTTTGGCATTGATTATTTTCGAATCTGCTTCAAAAACTTAAGACTCCGGGGCTGTATTCCCATAACATACGGTACAAACGCCTCCAAAAGTTCAAGTCCCTCTTCTAAAGCCTGAGAACCAAATCGCATCCTGGAGGCCTTTTTGAGATCCCCACTATTAATCCAATTAAATTGTTTAATTGTCCCCTTTGACAGCCGGATGCGACTGCCGGTGCCTGCAGCACACGTATCACACACAATCCCGCCCTTTGAAATGTCAAAGGCAACCCGATTGGCTTGGATCGATTCCAATTGTTTTTGACAGCGGGCACATTGTCTTAAATTGGGGCTATGGCCGGATAGGTTCAGCAGCCTCATCTGAAATAAAATGCTTAATTCTGCGGCCGTGGCTGCGCCGCTGTCAAGTTGACTCAGAACATGCCGCAAAAGATGGTAGAGCTGAGCCTGCTTTCTGTTTTCCTCCACCCATTTATTGATCAACTCGCACCAGTAGCTGGCGTAAGCGGTTTTATTTATATCGGCCCGAATCGTGCTAAAAGGAGAATGCAATACGGCTTCCTGTAAAACAGGAAGACCACGGCCCCTGCTGCTACTGCCCACCACCTCTATAAGCGAAAAAAGCTCCAAAATTCCCGCAAAGCGTTTCGTACTCCTTTTTGCGGATTTGGCAATCAAAGAAATTTTGCCCCGCTCCAAGGATAAAAACGTTAGGATCAGATCAAAATCTCCATAATCAAGTCTGTGGAGTAAGATCGCAGGCGTGGAAAATACTGGCATGGAATCATAGACCAAGAAGCGCGGTGGCAATCATGAAATAAAAAGATACACTAATGATATCAATCGCAGTGGTCACAAAGGGTCCAGTTGCGACAGCGGGGTCGATATTTATGCGGGCAAAACCCATCGGAACCAGCGACCCGATCAGCGCGGCTACAGACATCGAACTGATAACTGCAAAGCACACCGAAATCGCGAGCACCTCCATGCGATAGCTCACTTGCGCCACACTGCCGATCAAAATGCCATAGACGAGGCCTAATATAAAACCGATCGAAAGTTCCTTGAAAACGACCGACCACAGATCCCTGATATGAAGACGACCGGTTGCGAGACCGCGAACGACAATCGTGGAAGATTGGGTGCCGATGTTGCCTCCCATTCCCATGATCACTGGAATAAAAGCTGCCAGAGCGGCTATTCTATGCAAGGTTCCCTCATATTTACCGATGATGAGAATGGCGATAACCCCTCCCACACAACTCGCAAAAAGCCAAGGCAACCGGGTACGGGTGCTTTTCAACACCGATTTGGTCTCGACAAATTCTTCGCCCACTCCGGCCATCTTCAATATGTCCTCGGTGGCCTCACGCCTAAATATGTCAATGACATCATCAACGGTCACAATACCCACCAATCGGTTGGTCTGGTCTACTACCGGCACTGCCAGAATATCATAACGGGCAACTATTTTTGCCACCTCCTCCTGGTCCATACTCGTCTGGACCGAAAAAACGTCCGTTGCCATAAATTCTTTAAGCGGGGTATCAGGAGGTACGAGCACCAGCTGCCGCAGGGAACTCACGCCGACCAGCTTGCCATAATCATCAACCACATAGAGATAAAAGGGCATTTCAACTTCGGAGTGTTCTTTTTGCAATGATTCGATGGCATCTTTCGCGGTCACATCCTCTGCCAAAGCGATAAAATCGGGCACCATAATGCCGCCGGCCGTGTCGTCTTCATAGCGCAGCAGTCCTTCGACTTCCTCCGATTCCGCTTTTTTCATCTTTTCTAAGATGGCGTCGGATTTTTCTTCCGGCAAGCGCCCCAGCAAATCGGCCACATCATCGGTGGGCATCTGTTCCAAGATTTCGACAATATCTTCAAGTTTCATCTCTTCGATGAGGTCCAAGAAAGTATCCTCATCCAGTTCGCTGAACAGAATTCCCTTTTGCTCAATGTCCGTTATCATATCGAAAAGCTTGCGCTGTTGCATAAGCGATAACGAACGAAATACAGCGGACAGGTCCGCCGCATGGGTTTTGTTCACAATATTACCGAGGTGTGTTGTTGCCCCACGCCGTAAAAGCCGTTTGATACTTTCAACCAATATTTTATTGCGATCGGTTTGCATATTTATAACGAAATCAGATAAAATTCTTAGAAACTGAATATTTAAGGAATTCTTTCCATTTTATAGTGGTGGTCAAAAAAACGTTCCGATATTCAATTTTCAATCTTCAATTTTCAATTCCGGCTTGTCCGGTTTAGGGAAGTTGAATGCTTACAACTTCTCCAATTTTGCCCGAAATCGGTACCGGTTCGCCATTTAACTTCAGTTCCAGTCCGGCGGTATTGCCGATCAGCAGATTATATCCCACGGAAGCCTCCACTTCCAGATGCTGGTCGGAACTTAAATTGTACTCCTCTGCATCTTTATTGTCTATTATTAGCTTAACCCATGTGTTCTCAATAGCTGTTATTTGTAATACCCATTTTTCAGGAGGCTTTGTAGTAGAATCTTTTTGAGTCTTTGATACTGGTTTTTCCTGGGGCATTACCGCTTTTGATTTCTTGCTGACCACATGTGTTTCTGCCGTTTCAGGCACATGGACCTGATTTTCAAAATAAGAAACGCCATAAAGAGACAATGTCACGAGGCATAGCAGGACGACCAACGATAAAAGCAGATCAAGCCAGGGTTTTAGGGATGATCTGCCCGAAAAGCTTCCGGCATCGGCCAGTTCATCCTCCATATTGAGCCGGGCTTTATAAAGCCTGACAGCTTCTTCACCATCGGCGCCGATCGCACGTGCAAATGCGCGCAAAAAACCCCTTACAAATACTTCAGCAGGAAGCGCTTCGAGATCCTCTTTTTCGATTAGCTTTAAATTCCCGATTGCAATGCGGGTCTCTTCTGAAACATCTTCCAAACTGATTTTCTTCTCAAGCCGTATAGACTGAAGATAGCGACCAAATGAAAATGAATTTTTCTCGCTTTTCATAATATTTCGTATTCCGGGTTTCGCGCAAGGCGTTGCGGGTTGCCGGGAATCCGCAACCTGCCTGAAATTTCCTAGTATTAATTACATTTATCTTCCAATAAGCTGCTAAAGGGTTATTTAATAATCTTGATATGAGACTTTTTGCGAAGATCCTTCAGCCATTTTTGAAATCTGTTATCAACGGCCTCGTTATATAGGATTTCATGAATCTCAGATTTAACGGCTGCCAGGGATTTTGATTTAGCTTCAACTATTTTTTGAACAAAGATGATCTGATACCCCATATCGGTCTTTAGAATCGGAGAAAAATCTCCGGCCTTCATACCGCTAACAGCCTCCCGCAGTTCCGGCGAAAGCTCATCCAGCTTGAATTGTCCTAAGTCCGCCCCTTTGGGAGCGATTGGAGAATCGGGATCATCAACTGCAAAGGATTCAAATGACCGTCCTTGTCTTAGCTGCGTAAGGACCGCTTCCATTTTTTCTAATGCAATGCGCTTGGTGGAATCATCCGCAAACTCAGGGGTCCGGATAAATATATTCCAAAGGTGATAATTTAACTCACCCGCAAACTTTTCGCGATGCGCATCATAGTAAGCGTTGATATCGTCTTCGGTGATCACGATTTTTGATTTAACTTCACGATTAACCAGTTTATTCCGGAGTAGCTGCTGTTTTAAGTTTTTTCGATATTCTTCTAGAGTTAAGCCCTGCCGGGCCAGTCCGGTTCTTAAATCATCATCGGTTAGTGAGCGCGCATCTTTTAAGCGTTCAAGTGCGGTATCAATTTCCTGTTCACTCACCTCGATATTATTTTTCTTGACTACCTGATCGGAAAGTTTCCTCTCAATGAGCTGGTTGAGTAAGTCTGTTCGTAATTTAAAGAGGGTTTCACGCTCTTTTTCCGGGGCGTATCCGAGCGCTTTGATGTTTGCTTCATAAGGCCGAAAATTCTGATTCAGATCGAAAAGGGTGATGAGGTCATCATTGACGACGGCCACAATCCGATCCACAACCACAGCATCTGCTGCCTGACCGTTTAAAGGGAAAATCCCGATGCTGAAGGCAAATCCCCACAGAACATAAAGGGATAAAAATGTGGCCATTTTTTTCAAAGATGGTTGCATCAGTTATTTGTCGAATCCAAGGTACCCAGGTTTTGGTCTTCATTATAATCGGAACCCGAAATTTTTTCCCACTGAATGCTGTTGATTTCTATGGTATAACGTTGCTTAAGCTCTTTTATCCATTTTTTATAAGCTTCTTCCGTCTTCTCCTGGCGCAGGTGTTTAATTATCATTTCGTTGATATCTTCCATCTTGGTTGCCGAATCCATGTCGGGCTTTTGGACCTTTACATTCTTCTCATAATACTTGGCAATATCTTCCGAGGTGATGACAATTTGATTTTTAAGTTCGCTGTCAACCACTTTTTCCATCAGTAAGCGATTTCTTAATCGAGCCTCCCATGATTCATAAGACACGGCAAACTCAAGCAGTGTTTTCTCAAAAGTATCTTCAGGATAGTCGCTTTTAATGTCGGCAACCGCCTTTTCAACCTCTTCATCCGAAACAAAAATACCCAGTTCCTCAGCCCTTTCAAGGATAATCATTTCAACCGTCAGCTGATTTAAAAGACGAAGCTGTGCCTCTTTGTAATTATCGGGTTCAAGCCGAAGGTTATGGGGATAAGCCGTTTTGGAAATTTCAAAGGCCTGATTAAATTCCAGAACTGTTAAAACCCGATCACTGACGCGAATTAAATGTTCATCATCAGCGTTTGATCCTGCATTCATACAGCTCGCAAACCCGCAAAGGAGCAGCAACGATCCAATCAACCCATTTATTAAAGAAAAAAACCGTGTCATCGACGATCCATTCTCATCTATTTTCATGCAAGATTCAGATATTACTTGGATTTTGCACGAGTCGGAGGCTTTCATCTGCAAGGCACTTAAGGCTGAGGCTATAGTGCACTATGCCTCGGCCTTAATAACGCAGCAGATGGAAGCCTCCGACTCGCCCGTAGGGTGAAAAGTAATGAGATAGAATGATTATCATCCTTTTAACATAATCCCAAATTATCATTACTTTTCATGCAAGATTCAAGTATTAACCTTTAATTGTTAACACGTTGTACAATTTCTTTCAATATATTTTTGGCGCGATCCAAAAGACGGCCGCCACGATAACCCGTTAATTTAACTTCCAATACGTGATCCGTCTGAAGCGCGTAACGTTCAGGAGCGGATAGAATCAAATCCACCAGTGACGCGGAGTTCTTCATATGTAAATCGGAAAAGTGCAGAAGCAGTTGTTGTCCTTTTAAATCCAGCCGGGTGATACCGGCTTTTTTTGATAATATTTTAAGACCTATTTTATAAAACAGGTTGCGCGCTTCCTTTGGCAGCTCACCGTAACGATCGATCAACTCCGAATTAAAATCGCCGATCTCTTTGGGTTCTGTCATTTTG
>JASFGM010000034.1:0-11545 GCA_050123755.1 Desulfobacterales bacterium | reverse complement strand
ACAGACCGGCGCGTCCAAACACGATTACCTTGTTATCGGAATGCTCATAAAAAAGTTGCAGGGCGGTGGTATCCAGCAGGCAGTGTTTTTGGGCCAGGGCAATCATATCCCGATCAAAGCGGGACAAAAACTGATATTTCAAGTTATCATCGTCGACCAGGTGCCACTGCCGGCGGGCATAATGATAGGACCAATTGTTGCCCTCCCGCGGAAAATCAATCCACTCCGGATGACCGAACTCATTTCCCATAAAATTCAAGTAGCCGTTGCCGGCGGTGCTCAGGGTGATCAGCCGGATCATTTTCTGCAATGCCAGGCCGCGATCCACTTTGATATTTTGCGAATTAATATGCATATGGTCGTACATGTCGGCGCCGATCAATCGGAATATAATGGATTGATCCCCCACCAGCGCCTGGTCGTGAGATTCGGCGTAACTGATGGTTTTTTCATCACGGCGCCGATTGGTGAGTTCATGCCACAGCTGGCTGATGGGCCAGTGCTCATCGGGCGTTTCTTTAATCAGCTTAATCCAGAAATCCGGAACGCCCATGGAAAAACGGAAATCAAATCCGAAGCCGCCGTTTTCAGCCGCCGCCGCCAATCCCGGCATTCCGCTGACATCTTCGGCGATGGTGATCGCATCCGGTCGCACGGTATGAATGACTTCGTTGGCCAGTGCCAGGTAGGTTAAGGCTTCCTCGTCCACGCTGGCATCATAATAATCATCGTAAGCGCTAAACGCCTTGTTAAAACCGTGGTGCCGGTAGAGCATGCTGGTGATGCCGTCGAAGCGAAAACCGTCCAGATGGTATTCATCAAGCCAGAAGCGGCAGTTGGAAAGCAGAAAATGCAGGACCTGATATTTGCTGTAATCAAAACAGCGCGAATCCCATAGTTCGTGACGCCCGCGGGGCCCGTCGTGAAAATACTGATACAGGGTGCCGTCAAATCGGCTGAGGCCTTCAACTTCATTTGAGACTGCATGGGAGTGAATTAGATCGATAATAACGGCCAGTCCGGCCTTGTGGGCATCATCGATTAACGCTTTTAGATCTTCCGGTGGGCCGAACCGGGATGAAGCGGCAAAAAAACTGGACACCTGATAGCCGAAGGATCCGTAATAGGGATGTTCCGGGATGGCCATGATCTGCAGGGTATTGTAACCGGAGGCTTTCACCCGGGGAAGAATATTGGCCGTAAACTCCTGATACGATCCGATTTTATCCTCTTCCTGGGCCATGCCGATGTGAACTTCATAAATCAGCGGCGCCTCGGCCGGGCGCTGAAAATTCTTGCATTGCCATCGATAGGGGGAATCCGGCCGCCAGACCTGGGCATTGAAAATCAGCGATTCCGGATCCTGGACCACGCGCCGGGCATAAGCGGGGATGCGATCGCCCATGCCGCCGGGCCAATGGATGCGCAGGCGGTAAAGATCACCGTGATCAAAGGCGTCGGCCGCAAGACATATTTCCCAGATGCCGTCTTCAAGCGCTTTTAATGCAAATGCATCTTTTTCCTGCCAGCCGGTCATATCGCCGATTAAAAAGATCGCTGTTGCATTGGGTGCCCACTCGCGAAAAACCCACTGGTTGTCTTCAAAATGCAAACCGAAGTACGTATGACCCGAAGCAAAATCGGCTAGGCTTTCTTTTCCCCGGGTCAGGCGCTGTTCGGTCTCTGCAATTTTTTGCAGGCGGTGGTGAATGATGTTTTCATAGGGTTTTAACCAGGGGTCGGCGGTCAGCAAACGTTTCAATGCCGAGTTGATACGATCGTTTGGGGATGGGGTCTTTTTCATTAATCTTTGGGCGTATCGCTTTTTTCTTCGGCGCCTGGATCCGGGCCATTCTGCAGGACCAGGGGACGTTTCAGCATTTTTTCATACAGCTTAATGTACTGGCGCGCCGTGTTGGCATGGGTGAAAGCGGCCGCGCTTTCCTGCATGATGCGGCGAATTTGTCTGGCCTTGGCAGTTTTCGGCAGATTATAAAAATCCATAGCCTGCTCAATGGCCCACAGCAAACCCCTGGAATCGAAGTTTTTAAACAAAAAGCCGTTGCCCCTGTTTTGGTCCACATCCAGATGCGAGATCGTATCATGTATGCCGCCGGTATCGTGGGCCACCGGCAGGGTTCCATAGATCGGCGCGATCATCTGGGGCAAACCGCAAGGCTCAAAACGCGATGGCATCAGGATGAAGTCACACGCCGCATAGGCCTGATGCTCCAGATGAAAATCAAAGTCATATATGGCCACCCGTTTATGAAACCCGTGAAGGTTGACGATGTCGCGAAATACATGCTGATAATCGCCGTTGGCCACAAATACGATTTGCAGATTTTGGTTCCAGTGACCGGAGATGATTTTATACAAAATATCCGCCAGTAACTGACATCCCTTCTGGATGGGATCAAGCCGGGATGGCCAGAAAAAGATCGGCGCCGCTTCATCCTGAATTAATCCTAATTTTTTCTGGAGAAAGCGCTTGTTTTCCTTTTTACCGGCGATATGGTTCTTGGGGCCATACATTCGCTTCAATTCTTCATCGAGGGCCGGATTAAAGGAAGGATCCGGGGCATTCAGAATGCCCGCCGCGCATGCCGCCTGCATTTTATTGGCCAATTCCTGACGGAGAGGGGGATAGACGAAACCATGTCGGCCAGCGACGATTTCTGCTAAAAAGTTCGGGCTGACCACATTGACAAAATGGGCGGCAAAGACGCCGCTGGTCAGTAGATCTACGGGATTCGTCTCCCTGACAGTTTCGTAGTGATCGGCCATGAATTCAAAATATAAATTTTGCCAGAATGATGCCGCGTCGATGCCGCGGTCTTCAATGAATGCGAGGGTTGTTTTTACGGTATGTACATTATGAATGGTGAATAAACAGGGAATGCCCATTTGGCGGGCCATGGCCGGAATTAAGCCGGTCATCCAGTCATTGCAGTGGATCAGGTCGGGCTGAACATGGGGGACGATATTGTTGATGACCTCGCGCTGAAACGCCAGCGCCAGTTTGATGTTTTCGGTGCCATAGTCGGAATAGACCCGATTGACATAGTAAAAAGCGCGGTCTTCTGCCAGATGAATGCGATCATCGGGCATCTTGCGTTGAATCCTGTTGAATTCTTTTTTTAAAACCGGCGCCAGGCTGCCGCTGAAAATGGCACGGTAATCCGGAATGGCGATATGAACGTCAGCGCCCTGCTCAAAAAGAGCGCTGACCAGGGCTGCGGAGACATCGGCAAGCCCTCCGGCTTTAGCCGTAAAAAAGGAGGCCAGCCCGCCCATGCGGTCCGGCAGGTAGGTTACTTCCGGGGTCACCACCAGCACCCGCGGGTTGCTGGAAACATCAGCCATTGTAATGGTACCTTTCTATCGATTGCTGGCCAGGGGTTGGAAAGGGACTTTTATTCTTAATTCGAATTTTAAAATGTCGAAATAGCGAACTATTTAGTTATAAAAAGTTAAAAAGTCCCTTAAACTTCTTATTTTACGCCCAAGTCAATAATCGGGGTGTCGATTTGACGCGCTCATCCCACCGGGGGGTGACTCTGACGGTAAATCCGAATCGACCCGAACCCTGGCAGGCTAAGGAACAGCCGTACAGGTAATGGCCGTTGCCGCGTTCTTCCAGGACGTTCATTTGCTCTACCTGGCTGGAATCCAAATCCTCTAAAGATTTCATATGGCCGTAGTAAAGTTCAACATCGACTTCATCGGGATGAAGCTCGGCGAGATTTACCTCCGCTGTGATCTCGAAGTTCTCACCCACCCGATAGGGACCCCGATTTTTTCTCACCGGAGACTGGAGCTCAATATTTTTCCAGAGCGAACGCAGTCTTTTGATTTGCGTGGCCAGATTTTTGGCCTCTTCTGCCTGATTGGCAAGAAGGGCATCATAACGTTCGGCAGCCGGGATATAATAACGGTTTGAATAGTCCATCACCATGCGAATGCTGCAGAACATCTCCATTGCCATTTTCATGGAGGCTTTCATCTTTTCCAACCAGCAGCCGGGCAGATCACCGTTTTTGCGATCATAAAAACAGGGGATCACCTCATTTTCCAATACATTGTAGAGCGCCTGACTTTCCACGGCATCCTGGTAGTCGTGATCTTCGTATTCCTCACCGTTGCCAATACGCCAGCCCGTTTCCTCGGTATATCCTTCACACCACCATCCGTCGAGAATACTCACATTCAGCACCCCGTTGATGGCTGCTTTCATTCCGGAGGTCCCGCAGGCCTCGAGGGGTCGCCGGGGTGTATTGAGCCACACATCCGCGCCCTGAAACAAATGACGTGCCAGATGCATGTCGTAATTTTCAAGAAAAATGATACGATTGCGAACTTCCGGTTTGCTCGCAAACTCGAAAAGATTTTTAATGAGTTCTTTGCCCTCGCTGTCTTTCGGATGGGCTTTGCCGGCAAAGATAAACTGGACCGGGCATTTTTTTGAGTTAACGATCGATTCGAGCCGCTGGGGATCCTTAAAAAGCAGATGGGCGCGCTTGTAGGTTGCAAAGCGCCGTGCAAAGGCGATGGTCAGCACATCCGGATCCAAGACCGATTCAAGCGCTTCAATCACATTTCGGGGCGCGTTGCGCCGTGCATATTGTTTGACCAATTGTTCCCGGCAAGTGCGCACCAGACGCGAGCGGTTCATTTCATGGCTGCGCCACAGTTCTTCATCGTAAATGTCGTCAATGTGATTGATATTTTCCGGTTTGCGCGAACTGAAGTACCAATCGGGCCCGAGATAGCGATTAAAAAGATTGGCAAATTCCAGGGAAATGAACGATGAAATATGAATGCCATTGGTGATATGGGATATGGGGACCTCTTCCACCGGTCGCGCCGGCCAGACATGAGACCACATGCGCCGGGCCACAGATCCATGCAGCCGGCTGACACCGTTGCAATGGGATGCCGCATGCAGCCCCAGAATGAACATTGACAAAGGGGTCTCAGGATCGGAGTCAAGCGGTTGTCCCCAGGATAAAATTTCTTTTACAGTCGTTCCCAGCGTTTCTTCCAGCGGTTTTAAATATGGTTTGACATGCTCGGCCGGGAATTCATCATGCCCGGCGGCCACCGGTGTGTGGGTGGTAAAGACCGTGGTCCGCGGTACGATTTCGAGCGCAGTTTTAAGGTCGACGTTCTGGCCGGATATGGTCTGCGCCAGCCGCTCCAGGCTGGAAAAGGCAGAGTGTCCCTCGTTCATATGCAGAACCTTGACATGGATCTTCAGGGCCGCCAGCAAGCGCATCCCGCCGATTCCCAACAATACCTCCTGGGCCAGGCGAACTTTCTGATCAGCGGCGTAGAGCCTTGACGTAATACCGCGATTTGCCGGCTTGTTCTCAAGAATATTGGTATCCAGCAGATATAATGGAATGCGACCGATCATGATTTTCCAGACGATGGCATGAATGGAGCCCTCAGGCCCGACAACCGAAACCCGCAAATCATTACCCGAATCATCCTGCACGCGTTCAACCGGAAGGTCATAGAGATCTGTTTCCGGGTAGTCTTCCTGTTGCCATCCATCGGGATTCAGATACTGACGGAAATAGCCCCGCTGATACATCAATCCCACACCGGTTAGCGGCAGGCCTATGTTAGACGCCGCCTTTAAATGATCACCCGCCAGAATGCCCAGGCCCCCGGCAAACAACGGAAGGCTTTCATGAATGCCAAACTCCATGGAGAAATAGGCAATGGTCTCCTGGGGCCCGAAAGCAGAAACGCCTTGGTCCGCTGAATCAACAACTCTGCTTTGAAATTGCTCTTGAACTTCTTTCAGGTGCGCCCGATAGCCCTTGTCCTTTGCCAGCTTTTCGAGGCGGTTTTGTGGAATTTTCGATAAGAACGCAATGGGGTTGCGGCCGGATTCGGCCCAAAGCGTCGGGTCCATGCGACGGAACAGTTCGATGGCATCTTTATTCCAGCACCACCACATATTGCGCGACAGGACTTCGAGAAACTGAAGATTTTCCGGTATATTCGGAAACACCTGAAACGTCTGGAAATTTTTCATATGATAATCATCCTTAAATTTTGTATAAACGCTGTTTCGCAATTAAAGAAGAATATAGCTAAAAGCGTTAAAAATCAATATATCCTAAATTGTCAATTTGATCCAGACCCGCAACAGCTCACTTGCCCCCCAGGCCTGGGCATCACATCCGCGCGCGGTATGGGGATAATCGCCGTCCAAAATTTCCGGTATGTGGCCCAGGCAGCCGTGTTCGATAAGACGCGTACTGCTGGTCAGCCAGGACAGGGCCGTTTCCTTACTTTCTTTACCATAGGTCATGGCCCATGCTTCACAGAAAGACGGAAACAGCCAGGTCCAGGCCGTACCGTTATGATAGGCCGGTTTGCGCCGGGTGTCTTCGTCACCCTCATATCGTCCCCGGTAAGGGTGTTTGGGATCGTTGATCAATTCTCCTTGATGATAAATTTTAATCTCGTGTCGAACCGGCCGGTCGGCCAGGCTGCGGATGGCACCCGGCACCAGTAATTCCTTGCAGGCCGCCAGAATGCGCTGGCATTTATGCGGTTCTTTGATTGCGCCCAACGTGATGGCCAACAGCTGATTGGGGCGCAAGGCGTCGTCGGCCGTTGCCTCCTTTGGCGGCTGGCCGGAGGCGGCCTGCAGACAATCCGACAAGTAACCTAAATCCGGCTGCCAGAAGTACTTTAGGATCGAGTCTTGAACCAGTTGCGCCAGCTGCTGCCAGGCTTTAACGGTTTCAGCAGAATCGATTTTTGACAAAAAGCAAAGGGCGGCATACCAGAGGGCCTGGATTTCTATGGGATAGCCCTGTCGGGGAGTGCCGGCCGGATGATTGGTGTCCATCCAGGTAAAGTGCGTCGGGCTGAAAATTAACCCCGATTCCGGATCCATGCGAACACCGTTGGGTGTGCCTGATTTTATGGATTGACCGATCGATATAAGGATCTGCCGCATTGAACGGCCCCCGCAATTTGATTCAATGAATTGTTCATTATCATCTGCTTGAACCAAATCCGCACAGGCCACCATCAACCATAGCGGGGCGTCGGATGTATCCCGGTTGCTGGCGATATCGCCCTGAATCATATTCGGCAGGGTGCCCTTTTTCTCAAAACGGGCAAACTGCATGGTAATATCCCGGGCGGCGGCCGTTTTTCCAGCGGCCACCAGGCCGCGCACAAATATTAAAGCATCCCTTCCCCAATCCAGAAACCAGGGATACCCGGCGATGACCGTTTTTAATTCGCCGCGCTTGACCACATAATGTTCCAGGGATGCTTTCAGTATTCGGGTGAGGGTTGCGATTCCATCCTTTTCTGCCGATATCGGAAGGGTTGTTGAATGCGGGATGGAGGGTTTGCGCTGTGCGATTTCATTTTCGGATCCCGCCTCAGCCAGAATATTCACAGTTTGATTGCCCTCGATAGAGGCGGACAGGTATCCGGGACTGAACAGATCCGAATCCGGATCATGGCCCCGCTGGGCATCTTGCGGCCGGTGGACCATATAGCGCCACTCCGGCTCCCATGTAAACGAGCCGCCGGAAATCTGCACCCTCAAATGATGGTCGGCGTCCGGTGCAAAATGAAAGCCATTGGAAAAAACGGTTACCGTATGCGGCCACTGATCTTCCAGGCCCTGATAGGCTTTGGTGGCCGCGTGAAAATTGCGGTTTTCAATATCCGGCCGCAAAATGATCGCTACCGGTTTGGAATCCGCCAGCCGATCCGGCAGGTGGTCGGCCGGGTGTCGGAAAAAGCCCAGAAGCACTGAATTTTGGTCCTTAACCATTTCAACCCGGACGGTTATGAGAACATGTTCTCCCTGACCGGTGGGGATATGATACTGCCAGCTTCCGCCGGAGCCCTGCGCCAGGCAGAACATTTCCAGACAGTCCGTATTCAAAGCTTGCGAGTAGCCTTGAAATACCACCCAGGCGCGGCAGCGGCTGAGCATCATCTGGCGATCTTCAGGGTGTTGCGGATTCATGTTGGCGGCCAGCAATCCATCATAGCGGCTGGTGAGCTTTCCCCAGGAGACCGGGCTGTGCAGCATGGCTCCGCGGCCGTTGGTTCCCAGTAAAATAAAATCTTCATGCAGCAGTTCGGAATGCCGCAGGATTTTTTTGACACAAATATTTTTTGGCCCGGGCAGCAACAACAGGCGGGCGACTTCATGACGGCAGCCCACCGGTTCGGCGAGCGCATAGACGGATAGCGACAGGGTACAGGTTTTCAGGGTCTCGGGGGTCGCCAGTGGCATAAACAGGGCAAAATGGTTTCCATCTGCGGCCGCCAGGCTGATCTCTGATGAAATCGTTTGGTTGCCATCGATGATCTGCGCTCGAAAGGAACTGTCGCTGCAAACGAGCAAAAAATGATCCGGGGGAATCATGACTTCCCGCCGCAGGTCCTGCGGCCAATGCCACTCAATAATCCAGGGTGGACGATCGTGGGGACTCTGCCGGCTGCAAAAATCCGACGGATTTTTTTTCAACTGCTCGGCGGCCTGTTCGAGGTCCAAATTTTCGAGATGCTTTATGCCCTGATGATACGAGACGACTTCAAGGGTTTTGGCATACAGCCGCTGCTGTTCAATACGCTCCGGCAGCAAGAAGGGTTGTTTGGGAAAATTTTGAACCTGCTCAAGATCTGCGGCGCAGGCCGAAAGACACAATGCCTGGCCGGGTTCAAGCAGCAGGGTATTTAGGCCATTGGATTCGGTAACGCTGATTTCCTCTCCGGACAGCAGGTCGTAAAATGCAGTTGAATTCAGCCCTGTTGATACGGGATCCCATGTGGCTGTTGTCCGGTTTTCAGAGTCCAGGTTGACAATGATCAGCAGGTTTTTTTCGGACCCGGGGTGCTGCCGTTTCAGGACCAAAAAATTACCGTCGTTTTTCTGGTGCATGCTGAATACGGCGTCTTCGTAAAACGCCGGATGCCCTTTCAGCAGATCGCTGAGCCGCCGAATTTCTGCAATCTGGTTGGATTCAGCGCCCCAGTTTAGAGAAGGCGCATCGTGCACATTTATTTTCTCTGCAGCAAACCATTCCACCCCGTTGGCAAAGCCGAAGGCGCCGTTGTGGGAACTCAGGGCGCACAGGGCAGTGCGCATGCGGGCGTAAGTTTCGGATTGCCGTGCCAGCCTGAGATTGTCATGCGTTTCTGCAAAATGCACCATGATGCCGTCAGCCTTTGAAATATCGATGGCTTCCGGAAGGTAATGTTCGATCTGACCGCGGTCATAATTTTGAAACAGCTCGGAATAGGCCCAATTTAAGTTAGCGCTGTTTAAAAGATCGCGGGTCACCGATATTTTGCCGCCCAGGCCTTCCAGCAAAAAGACGACGTCGGGAAATTGCTGCCTTACTTTGGCGACAATATATTTCCAGGCTGCCACCGGGATCATGTAACCGGCATCACAGCGGAAACCGTCTACACCCCGCCGGCACCACTGGATGAAAACATCCGCCATATATTGCCACAGGCCCGGCTGGGTATAATCCAATTTGGTCAGATCTTCCCAGGCGACGCCCCAGGCGCCGGGAACCTCGATACGGCCTGCGGGGCTTCTGACCAACCAGTGCGGATGGGTTTCATGCAGCCTGGCGGCCCATCCGGTGTGGTTGATGGCAATGTCAATCAGGATTTTGGCATTGCGTTGATGGACGGCGTCCACCAGTTCGATGAATTGCTCCAGGGGTGTGGCATGCGGATCAAATTCAGCTAGGGCGGGGTCAACGGCGGTAAAGCTCAAAGCGGCGTAAGGGCTACCGAATCTTCCCATGCGCCCATAGGTTGTCGGGGTGGGGTGGATCGGCAGCAGCAAAAGAATACGGCACCCGAGCTCACCGATGATAAAGTCGAGTTCTTTAATCAAGTCACGAAAGGTCCCGGAGGGCGGAATCACCGCGTAGCCGTTTTTATCCAGCTTTCGGACGCATTGCTCATCGGAGGGTTCGAGCATCCGGATTCCGGCCTTATTGGAACCGAATTGCCGTACAAAGGCATTATAGATGATGTTGGCACAACAGGCATCGGCCGATTCCACATTAATGGCGGCGTTGGGTCCCGGCGGCCAGGTCGGCTGAACGTCCCCCGCTTTTAAAAAATAGCATTTGGCTTCAAAATGGCCGACTTCGCACAGGGGCAGGGTTGTTTCAAAGCGGCGGTCATCTACTCGCTGCATGGGAATGTCAAACCAGGCTCTTCCCAGAGGGGTTTCATTTTTTTCGACTTCCCTGATAATTTCTTCTCTGACAATCTTTGCATGACCGATATTGGTGCGTACCCAGGCGGTGCCGGATGCAGATTGGGGCAATTCAAGGGTCAGTGTCAATCTATCTCCGCAAAAGCGCAGTATCCGTGTTCCCGGGGCAGGGTCTTGAACTATTTGAGTATTTTGGGTCATCATTATCAGCGAATTTTTTTTGCTTTTCCCAATAAGATCTTAAAGGAATAAGATGTAATTATCATTATTTCCTCTTGAAAAACAATAAATATAAGTATAAGAAATATTTGTGGATTTATCAATCTATGGTTTTGTTGTGAACCGATGCGCAAACCGGTTCGCAAAATAGATTTAACTGCAAATATGTAAAAACAAATTTGAAAAAGGTGATCATGAAATATCGTTTATACTTTATTATTGGTGCTATTATTGCAATCCATTTTTTTCTTTTTTTACCATTAGATCCCCTGAAAAATATAAGCAACGCAGATGCTGCGCAGTTAAAGTTATTCCAGGGGCTAATGTGTGAAGAAATTTTTTCCAACGCGCCTCTCAACCCGACGGTTGTTTTCTCCATCACCCAGAGAAAAGCGGTTTGCTTTTCATCGTTTGATGAGGTGCCGCAGAAAATGGTCATATACCACAGCTGGTATCACCGCGATGTGCCCAGCGCTAAAATCCGGTTAACCCTCAAGCCGCCGCGCTGGTCGACCTACAGCAGTATTCAGCTGCGCAGAACCGACATCGGTCCCTGGCGGGTGGAAATCACCGACGATAAAGGCAATGTTCTGGGCGTGTTAAGATTCAGTGTTACGGATTGATTGCAATGGAAAAATTATTTTTATTCATCTCGACGATTCGCTGGCAGGATTTCGTTGATATTTGCGTAAACAGTTACATCCTTTTCCGTTTCTATGTTCTTTTTAGAGGGACCAATGTTTTCCGGGTCCTTATCGGCATGACGGTATTGTGGTTTCTGCAGCGCATTGCCATTTCCTTAGGATTAATCGTTACCAGCTGGGTGGTTCAAGGCATCGTGGCCGTTGGTGCCATCATTATCATCGTGGTGTTTCGGAATGAAATCCGCCGGGTGCTTCAAGCCAAAAATTTGAAATCCGTCCTGTGGGGCTTTTCATACAAATCCGCCATTACCCCGACAGAGATTATCGCCGACAGCGTGTTTGATATGGCACAACGCAAATGCGGGGCCCTGATTGTTTTTCCGGGCAAGGAAGATCTGAGCGACGTCGTCCGGGGCGGTACTCCCTGGAGAGGATTGAT
>JASFGM010000033.1:0-11664 GCA_050123755.1 Desulfobacterales bacterium | reverse complement strand
GGCCTTCACCATAGAGCGGATGAGTTACGTTGCCGGGCTCAGACAACTGAGCATCGTTTTTGCCGTTTTGCTGGGCGGGCATTTACTGAAGGAAAAGAACAAAAAGATCCGGATCGCCTCATCGATTGTCATTTTCCTAGGCGCCTATCTAATAGCGGTGGCCGATTGATAGTTCGTCACGAATAAACCGGACCCCTTCAGATACCTTCGATTCTGGAATTCCCGGCCTCAACTCGATCACTTTAATGGTATCTGTTTTCAGAAAAGGTTTTAGAGCCTTAAAATTGATTTCGCCGCTGCCCGGTGGAATGTGGTCATTCAGGCCGACGGCATCGTGAAGATGAATCCCGATGAGTTGATCCGAGTAGGATCGCAAAAGCGATTCCCTTGCGATTAAGCCCAGGGCCTCATTGGCGTGCGCATGTCCGGTGTCATGCCAGTAACCGATGGGCGCGCCCTTAAATCGATCGAAGATAACCTTAAAATCATCGAGACCGGGCAGCTCATGATAGTGATAGCGGTTTTCCAGTCCCAGCCGCACACCCTGTTTTTCGGCAATGGCTACCAGACGGTCCAGGCTGGCTAATAAACTGTCCATATGCTTGGGCTTACGACTGTCCCGCTCATTTAATTTTTTGCGAATAAAGATTTGAGCTTCTTCTGAATCGAGTCGATTCGAATTACAATATTGATACAGCACCTGCATGTCGTGGTTCATTTCCACAGCCCCGCAATGCAATACGACCGCCGCAGCTCCCAGATCGCCCGCATGTTCAATTGTTTTAACGCTAAATCGAATTGCATTTTGACGCTCTTCATTGTCAGAGCTTGAAAGCAGAAACAGATCGCCGCTGCCTTTTGAATCCGCTATGGCAGAGGGAATCGGAAAATAATTATGGATGCTGACAACGTTCAATCCGGAATGCTTGAGCGGATCCTTTATCTGTTGATAGAGGTCTTCCGAAATACGATAGCTCAGCTCGATACCGGTGACATCAAGATTTTTCAGCGCCGCAAGCATCCCTTCGGCAGTGGCTGATCCGCCTGACTGCCAGGAAGTAGAAATCCCCAGCATGATAAATACCCGCTTTGTAATACTGTTGAGTTCTTTAATCGAGAAAATTCCAAGCACCAAATAATACAATGATCATGGTTTCAGTGTTCAGGTGTCAGATAACAGAGGACAGAGGTCAGATGACAGAAAACATTCTGCCCCGTGTGATCTGTCATCTGTTTTCTGTATTCTGTTCGTTGTATCTCCCTGATACCTGACACCTGACACCCGAAACCTGAAACCTGAAACCTGAAACCTACTTACTCCTGCCACCGACACTTTGAAGATGTCAAGCCCATATTTAGGAAAAAATTTGATTCCATTCGCAGCCGGTTTTAGGGGGGCTTTATTATTGACTTGACACCCGCATGCCTTTCGGTCAAATAATATTGAAAAAGCAGGTTCCTGCTGTTTTCAAAGCGAATTGATATCTTTTGGCGGTTGATGGGGAGTGTTGATATCAATCCGTCACTCCGATCCACTCGAGATTTTTTATGAACAGCGTCCACCAGGCCCGGGCAAGAATTCCCTGCCATGTTTTTATCTTACTCACTATTTTGGTGCTTCTTATGACGAACGCTTCACATGCAAATACCCTCAAGGATTTAGGCGCCCGGCTTCCCAAACAATTAAAGAGCTGGACGGCGGAGCCCAAGGATCGCCTTTACGATGAAAAAACCATTTACAGTTACATTGATGGCGGTGCCGAGCTTTACAAAGCATATAACATGCGGCAATGCCTTTCCCGTCGTTATACAGCAACCAAGCGACCCTCTATCATTTTGGACATTTTTGACATGGGAACGTCCGATGATGCTTTCGGCGTCTTTACCCATGACACCGATGGAAACGCAATTAATATCGGTCAGGATGCCCGTTATCGGTCAGGATGGCTCAGTTTCTGGAAACACCGCTTTTTCGTCTCAATTTATATGGAAGAAGAAACGGATGCGGCTGAAAAAGCGGTCAAAGCGCTGGGACGGGAAGTTGCCGCGAACATTGCGCAAAAAGGATTCAGACCGCGCATTTTACAAAAGCTGCCTTCAGAAGGGCTCGTATCCGGCAGTGTCCGTTATCTCCACCACCCCATTGTATTGAACTATCATTTTTATATTGCGGATGAAAACATTCTTAACCTTTCCGCCAAAACGGAGGCTATTCTTGCAAATTATCAAGTGGGGACTGAGACCGCCCGCCTGCTTTTGATATCTTACACCAATCTGAAAGTGGCAAAAAAATCGCTGAACGCTTTTTCAAAGCATTATCTGCCGGATGCGGATAAAACCGGATTCGCCAAAATTGAAAATGGAAAATTTGCTGCGGCTTTCCTAAAAGATAAGCTGCTGACCATTGTTCTGGAATCCGACAGCCGCCGACTGGCGGAAAAATTGTTAGCGCCGTTTTTATGAAGTTTATACCGCAAGATACGATTAACCGGAATATCAAAATGACAAAAAAGAAACGCATCATTACCCGCAGAGACTTCCTGCGTGCCGGCTCATATGTGGTCATGGGCAGCCTAATGGGCATGTCGCTGTCGAAAAGTGCGTCCGCCGGAAAGACCCAAAAGAGCAAAGTCGTTTTGATACGGGATGACAGGGTGGTTAATGGAAATCGTTACAGAACCGACATTTTAGGAGAAATGTTGGACCGGGCCGTGTCGACCCTGTTTGGGACCACAGACCCGCAATCGGCCTGGCAACAGCTGGTGAACCCCGCCGACATCGTCGGCATCAAAAGCAACGTATGGCGCCCGCTGCCGACCCCAGCGGCCCTGGAAGAAAGAATAACAGCGCGTTTGATGGAGGTGGGCGTTGAGGAACACAATATTTCGGTTGACGATCGCGGGGTGGGTCACAACCCTGTATTTGTGAATTCAACCGCACTGATAAACATCCGCCCCATGCGGACCCACCACTGGTCCGGTCTGGGTACGCTGCTTAAGAATTATATCATGTTTGTCCTGAAGCCATGGATGTATCATGGTAATGCCTGCGAGAGACTGGGCAGCATCTGGCTAAAGCCCGCTGTTAAAGGCAAAACCCGCCTAAACATATTGGTGATGCTCACGCCGCTGTTTCACGGCGTGGGCCCGCATCACTTCAGTCGCCGTTACCTGTGGACCTATGGCGGCTTGATCGTGAGCGCGGATCCCGTGGCAGCCGATGCCACCGGTGCCCGCATCATTCAAGCTAAACGAAATCAATATTTTGGCGAGGACAAGCCCATCAGTCCGCCGCCTCGGCATATTGAAGCCGCTGATATCAAGTACGCATTGGGCAACAGCCATCCAGATCGCATCGAGTTGATCAAGCTGGGCTGGGAGAAAGATATTTTTATTTAAAACCTGAATATTCAGGTGGGAGATGGATCCACTAACCCCAAAAAAGATGTCCAGCCGTGAGCGCTTTCGGGAAACAATGAGCTACGGCCGACCGGATCGCGTCCCTTATTTTGAAGAAGGCATCCGCGAGGATGTGCTGAAAGCCTGGCAGACACAGGGGCTGGCTAAAGCTGCCGATCTTAAGACCATGTTTCCTTCCGATCACCGCGAACGAATGCAGGTGGATCTGGAGCCCCGCCCCAAACTTGTGTCCAAACTCGATAAAATTACAAATATAAAAAAATTTCAGCGTCGTCTGGATCCGGTCGATAAAAAACGGCTTCCCAGTAGATGGTCCCGGCGTGTGCGGGAATGGCAGTCCAGGAACCATGTGCTCATGCTGTACGTGCATCGCGGATTTTTTCTGACCATGGGTGTGCGTAATTGGCGATCGTTTACCGACGTGATGGTTTTGTTGATGGATCAGCCGGATGTGGTTCGCAAACGTATGCAAATCCAGGGCGAATTTGCGGCCCGATTGACCGATCGGATCATGCAGGAGGTAGAAATCGATGTGGTGGTTTTCAGCGAGCCTATCGGAGGAAGTGATCGGCCGTTGATTTCACCGCAGATGTATGAAGAATTTGTGCTCAAAAATTATGAACCGATCTTTGAGGTGCTCCGTCACCGTAATGTGGCAACCATTTGCTTTCAGACCTTTGCCAATGCCAGAATCCTGATCCCCAGTATCCTCAAATGGGGGTTTAACTGCCTGTGGGCCTGTGAGGTCAATATCGAGACAATGGATTATCGGAGCCTGCGCCGGGAATTCGGCCGCGACCTGCGCTTGATCGGTGGCATCGATCTGGATGCGTTGCGCGAAAACAAAGATGCAATCCGACGAGAGATCGAAGAAAAAGTTCCCCCATTAATTGCAGAGGGCGGCTATATACCGCTGGCCGACGGCCGTGTTCGCCAGGATGTCCCTTTTGAAAATTATGTCTACTATCGGCGCCTGCTTGAGAAAGTCACCCAAGAAAAATAGAACCTAAATTGAGCGATTTCATCTTTTTAAAATTTGAAACGCTCATTTTCGGTGGAAGCCATCTCAGAAAGGAAGGCACTCAATGGAAATAAATCAAAACTTATTAGCGCCCTGTGGTCTGTATTGCGGGGTGTGCGGTATCTACTATGCCACCCGGGATAAAAATGAAAAGTTTATGAAACTGCTCCTTGGCTTTTATCAGGACAGGATTCCGGGTCTTGAAAACATTTCTACTGAAGATTTACAATGCGAGGGGTGCCTTTCGGATAAATTGTCAGTCTTTTGTAAAAGCTGCTCGATAAGAGATTGCAACCACAAAAAGGGGTATGCCGGCTGTCACGAATGTGACGATTTTCCCTGCGATTTCATTGATAATTTCCCCCTCCCGGTCGGGAAGAAAGTTTGTTTGCGGGCCATACCCTACCGACGGAAATATGGTACTGAAAACTGGGTGGCCGATGAGGAGGCCCGCTATGTCTGTCCCGAATGCGATAATAAAATTTTCAGAGGAGCGAAAAGCTGTAATCAATGCAAAATTCCGGTTGACCTCGATTAAGAGTGGGCCCAATCTAGATTTGTGAAAAAAAATTGTCCGCAGTTGTCTGTGTGAGCCTGCCGAGGCGACTTGTCCGGCGTAGTCTTGACGAAGACGGAAGCTCGCCAGAGCAAAGACTGGTCTGTGGCTAACTATAAAAGGAGAGAAATATGCCGATAGCTCAAAAAATGATCAAAATGGTCGAAGGTATGGAAATGGTCAAAAAGATGTTCGAAGAAGGCGCCCGGCTGAAAGCCGAGCACGGGCCCGAGAATGTCTTTGATTTCTCGCTGGGAAACCCGGATGTCCCGCCACCGCCGGAATTTAAAAAAGTTCTCAAGGACCTGGTGAATGGAAAATCCCTCAGCCACGGTTACACGCCGAATCCCGGATATCCTCACGTCCGGCAGGCCGTCGCCGATTATCTGAACAGCCAGCACGATGTTCGTCTTACTCCGGATTTTATTGTTATGACCGTGGGGGCTGCCGGCGCATTAAATGACGCTCTGAATGCGGTCATTAATCCCGGAGAGGAAATTTTAACACCCTCCCCTTACTTTATCGGCTACGATCATTATGCCTTCATTGCCGATGCTGCGATTAAAACCGCCCTCACCGATATCGACTTTCACCTTGATGTGGCCGCGATCGAGTCCGCTATCACCGCAAAGACCCGTGTGATGCTGATCAATTCGCCCAATAACCCCACCGGAGTCGTCTATTCGATCGAAGAGCTCGCCGAACTCGGCCGGGTATTGGATGCCGCCAGCCAAAAATTCGGCAAACGAATTTATATCGTTGCAGATGAGCCCTACCGCAAGATCGTTTATGATGTAGACGTACCTTCAATCTTTCAGGCCTACCCGCATTCGATTATTGTATCCTCTTATTCCAAGGAACTGTCGCTGGCCGGCGAACGCATCGGTTATTTGGCCGTCAACCCTGAAGCCGAAGACGCCGGACTGGTGGCCAGCGCCGCAGCGGTTTTCAACACCATGCTGTGTGTCAACGCACCCAGCCTGCTCCAGCTGGCTGTCTCCCAGCTTCAGGGTATCACGGTAGACGTATCGATCTACCGACGCCGGCGGGATATGTTATGCCGGGGCCTGTCTGAAATCGGCTATGAATTTAACATCCCGCAGGGCGCCTTCTATTTATTTCCCAAAAGCCCGATCGCAGATGATGTTGAGTTTACCCGGATCTTAAAAGAAGAGCTGATCCTGACTGTACCGGGTACCGGCTTTGACGGACCGGGCTATTTCCGGCTCTCATATGCCGTACCGGATTCAACGATTACCGGATCTATGCAGGGTTTCAAGCGCGCCTTTGAGAAAGTATAAATTGTAAATGACTGAAATACATATACATAGGCTATAAGATGAATCGGAAGCTTGACCTTAAAAATTTGAACGTGCTATCTTCATACAAAATTTAGGTAATCATTTGAATGTGCGAACCCTAAAGCGCAGGGAGTGTCACATGAATTAAGTATTGAAACCCCGTTTTCATTAAGAAAGACGGGGTTTTGTTTTACTTAATGTCCTGAAACTGGATCAAACTCCGGAATATTCAGACATCCGCAAGGCCGGTCATGAGGGCGGGGAGTTTCTTTTCGTGCCGGTCAAAAAATAAACGACCTTCTTATATGTTTGTTATAAAAGCGTTATGATGATTGAAGATTACCCTGCAGCAAGCTGCAGGGTAATCTTCAATCGTTGTATGAAAAGGAACGCCAGCTGAAAAGCAAACAGGCTCAATTGGATATTACCCGACAGCAATCCGAACAACATCAAGCGGAACTGCAGCGTCTCAACGCCAAGGTCCAATCATTAAACGCGGAACTCAAACAGCGCTTAGACCGAAGCATGGCCCCGGTGCTGGTGGTCTCAAAACCCGTAAACGGCGCTAAAATTGAGTCCCCGAACACGTTGCTTCATTTCATCGCCGTAGATGATAAGGGTATACGTAAAATTGATGTGTCTTTAAACGGCAATCCGGTGAAAATCGACCACACCAGAGGACTTAAAATTGTATCTGATCATGATAGAATTTATTATTTAGCCAATCAGGATGCCACCAAATCAAGAATTGAGAGTCTTCTGGGCACAACCATAAAAAGAAAAGCCTCAAAAGATGATACCGTTATCATTTTTTATGCCGGCCACGGGGCTGTCGAACCGGATCCATCAAATCTTGACGGCGACGGTATCATTACCGTCAGTGAACTGTTCAGCTATATCTCCCGCAAAGTGCCTGCAGCATCTGCTCAGGATCAACATCCGGTTAAGAAGGGCGAAACCGAAGGCGAGCTGGTTATCGGACGGACGAAGTAAGGCGATTTTAATACAGATTCAAAAATGAAACTCTCAAAAACTCACCGTTTTCTCCGCCGATCATGGAATAAACGTTTTATTGTCAATTATCTTTCTGCTTTTGTTTTTCTGCTCATGGTTCTAATCGGTTGCGCCGGCCAGATGTCGGTGGAAGAGGCCAAGCAAGTTACGGTGACCATGAGCGGGGAGGCCTTCGTACCGCCGCCGCGTCGTATTGATGATATTTTATCAATACTCGATCAACCCAGTCAATTCGATCCTGACATCACAAAGACGTATCGGGTTATTGCCGACCAATCTCCACCAGCCAATGCCAGTGATCGTGATCTGGCATTTTTTTATATCAATAGAGCCGGAGCCGCGACAAAAATTTTTCATTTCCATCAGGCGCTTCAAGATTCCCGAACCGCTTTTCAATATGCGGAGAAAGCAAAGCTCAAGGCGGATGCTACGTATTTACGTCGACTCGGCAGATCAGAACTCTGGGCTGGAAATTTCACAAGGGCCATCGGTTTGATGGAACGAAGTTTAAAAATAAAGGAAATTAATTCAACTTATGCGAGTTTAGTAATGATTTACTCGCGCACGGGCGATCTTGAATCCGCAGAAAGAACGAAAAGTAACGGCATTTATTTTTGCAGACAACAAAAGGGGGTATACGCAGAAGTAACCATAGCCAGCATGAATGCAGATATTCTTGAGGCGCGGGGAAAATTTAAAGAAGCCGAAAAACACCGCAGACGCACAAGGCGCCTGGCGTCGACAATGAAATCACAGGAACCATCCTGGTACTTGGGCCTTGCATCCCGGCTTGCATTAAATCTTGAAAAACAAAATAAGCTGATTGAAGCTGAGCTTGAGTGGCGCAGCATCTTAAAAGAAACTATCGGGCTCGCAGGCAGAAAATCCGTAATAGCCGGAGTCGTACTTGGACATATGGGTGGTTCTATCCAAAAACAGGGGCGATTGGCAGAAGCTGAAAAGTTGATAGCTGCCGGTCTTGACATTATGGATCAATCGGGCCTTTCAGCCGATTCTTATTTAATGGGCCGCGCCCGAATGTGGCATGGCAATGTTTTGACCGATCAGCACAAATTTATTGCAGCTATGCAGGCTTTCGATCTTGCCAGGGCAGGCTTGCTTAACAACCATTATCTTTACGAGAAGATTTTTGCCCGCAACCCAAACCTTATTCTTTCCCTGATAAAAACAAATCGTGTTAATGAGGCTTTCAAGTTAACTTCCGCAGCACATACTATCTATCAAAACAATTATGGCAATCAGAATTACGTTACGGCGGAAATACAGAGTCTTCGCGGCTTGGCTTATATGAAAATGAATAAACTAAAACCAGCAATTGAAGATTTCTTAGAGGCCACTCCAATATTGCTCACCCAAAATATGAGCGGCGAGAATGATTTTTCAACCAGGCTGCGGCTTAAAATCATTTTAGAAACCCATATCGATTTGTTGAGCAGGATTGAAAGGAGCCCGCTAGAGCAAAAGCTAAACCTTAACGCTAAGGCGGAAGCCTTTCGGTTGGCCGATGCCATCAGAGGCCAGGTAGTGCAAAGCGCTTTAGGAGCCAGCGGTGCCCGAGCAGCCATTAAGGACCCCCAACTGAAGGACTTGATGAGAAAAGAACAGGACGCCCAACATCAAATCAGTGCGCTGCAAGCCATCCTTATTGATACCCTTGCCGCCCCGGAGAACCAGCGCAGCTCTGTGGACATCAAAAGCATCACCTCCAAATTAGAAGCCTTGAGTAATGCCCAAAGCGCCCTTCTTGATGAGATCAAAACCCGCTTTCCAAAGTATGCTGATTTTACCAACCCTCAGACGATAACCCCGGATATCGCTCAAAATCATCTGCAACCAGATGAAGCCCTCATTTCCATTTATACAGCTAATGATCAGTCTTATGTCTGGGCGCTTCCTCATAAAGGCAGGGTGGCTTTTGCAGCCGTCCCTTTGGGAAAAGATGTGCTTAACAGAACCATAGCCGGTTTGCGCAACGCACTGGCTCCTGATCCGGAAACATTGGGTGATATCCCCGCATTTGATCTTCAAAAGGCCCACGAACTTTATAACCGGCTCCTCAAACCGGTGGAAGCGGGCTGGAAAGGGGCCAGGCATCTGATCATAGTGGCTCACGGCCCCCTGGGGCAGCTGCCGTTTGCCATTTTGCCAACCGCTGCGGTCAAATTACATGAAGGTGATGTGCTCTTTGCAAACTACCGCAAGGTTCCCTGGCTCATCCGTAAGGTATCCATAACAAGGCAGCCTTCGGTATCTTCTTTTATCACGTTGCGAAGTCTTCCGCAGGGAAGCCCCGAACGCAAAGCCTTTGCCGGTTTTGGTGATCCATTTTTCAACCGGCAGCAACTTACCCAAGCAGAAACAGAAAAACGGCCCCCAAAGACTCAGTTAGCCCGCCTGCAAAAGCCGCTACAGGTGCGCGGCATCCGCATCACCGACACCGGCAATCTGGACAGCGACACCATCACCTCAAGCCACCTGGGCATGCTCAACCGTCTGCCGGATACATCGGATGAAATCTTAAGTATTGCTGAGGCGCTAAGTGCAGATTCCGAAAATGATGTTTTTGTGGGCAAACGCGCTTCCGAGCATCTGGTCAAAACCATGGACTTATCCGACCGGCGCGTGATTGCCTTTGCCACCCATGCCCTGGTGCCCGGAGATCTGGATGGACTCGACCAGCCGGCATTAGCGCTTTGCGCACCTGAAGTAACCGGAGAAAACGAAGACGGCCTGCTGACGCTGGGAGAAATCTTAAAACTCAAGCTCAAAGCCGACTGGGTGGTACTGTCGGCCTGCAACACCGGCGCTGCCGACGGTGCCGGTTCAGAAGCCGTATCGGGTTTGGGGCGTGCCTTTTTTTATGCCGGCAGCCGGGCGATTCTGGTGAGCATGTGGCCGGTGGAGACCACCTCGGCCCGGCAGCTGACCAGCCAGTTATTTGAATACCAAAAGGAAGATAAAACCCTATCCCGGGCAAGCGCTCTGCGTCAATCCATTTTGGCGTTAATCGACGGTCCGGGGATGAAAGATCCGGTCAGCGGCAAAATTGCGGCCAGCTATGCCCATCCCTTTTTCTGGGCACCGTTTATCATTGTCGGTGAGAGCAGTAATTAAAACCTGACGTTTATCATCGGAAACTTCGATATCATTTATCGCCGACATCTTTGGTAAATCTTCACTTCACATCTGCAAAAACCATACTTATTATTTATACCGCTTTGCATAATAAGGTTCCAATTGCGGCATCAGGGGTTGTAGAAAAAAACGTTTGAATACCAGAACGTTTTTTTGACACCCACTATAAAGCGGAATGTTGGCGCTCTTTGCGGTCAGAAAAATAAAAAAGGCGAAGCCAATAATTGGCTTCGCCTTTTTTACTTATGGCTCCCTGAATGCCGTTGTTCTCGTGCGTGGTCATTCGCCTTGTTAGTTTGAAGCCCGCAGGGGAAGATGCACGCACATTCGAGAGACCATTAAGATGTTAACCATCTTTCATCTTTTCTATACATCTATACAAATAGCATGCCAAATGTGATAAAATATCGATATTTTAACGATATTTTAAATTATATCAAATAGTTAAACGAACCCCCCGCTAAGCCCTTTAAAAGAATTATGAATTTATATTCATACCGTATTGTGAAAATCTTTACACAATCGGCAAAATTTTGACGGTTTCTATTTTGATTTTACAAAAGGAAATATATCCGTATAGCCGGTAATATCCGTAACTAAAAGGATAACAAAAACCAAAAAGGCGACAATTAGCAACGTCGAAAAAAATCCGCCGCCGGCAGGCATTTGATCCAGTTGGTCGGCAACGAATCGCGCTTCTTCTTCCGTCAGGCTATCAATACGGTTCTGGGCCTCCTGGGGATCGATGCCCTGTGATACCAGGGCGCTTTTTACCTCGTCACGGGCCAGAAAAGTTTTGATATACTCACGGGTATTAAGCGCTCGCTCCGAATCGACGACCGCTTCGGTCCCGATCATGGCTGCCATCGCCGATTGATAAGGGCCGGACAGCATGATCATAAAAATTGCCAGGAAAAGGCCGATTGGTTTAAGAATTTGTCGAAACCGTTTCATATCTGACCTCCTAATCGAAACATAAGTTGAGCGATTGAAACGCTCAATTTAGGTGAAAGTGGCGCCTATATATTGAATTCGCATATGGATGTCAATTGCTATTTAGCGTAAACGCTGACATTGACTTTAACACCAAATTTTAACAAAATGGTGTGCCAACCTAAATTCAAAAGGGTTTAATCATGAAAGCCGGGTCGATTGCGGTAATAATTGTAAGTCTCATTCTGCCTGTAAGCGTTTGCG